>CAYRTV010000275.1:0-3307 GCA_964427225.1 uncultured Eubacteriales bacterium | reverse complement strand
TTCTTCCATAACCGCGGTGAACCCGATATTTATCCCGGCCGCCTTTAAAACATGCATGGGCAGTGCGAACGGTTTTCCAGTACGCTCATACACCAGGTTGGATAAAACCACCGGGCAGCGATACAGCTTCAGCGAAGCTTCGGCATTGGAGCGGCCCCAATCAAAAGCATGGTTGCCGGGAACGCACAATGAATATGGTATCCGGTTGAGAAATTCTATCATGAAACCGCCCCGCACATTTCGATACTTCAGCCTGGTCGCCAGAGAACCGGTCATCACATCGCCGCAATCGATAAGAACAGCCTCAGGGTCAGAGGCCCGGATTGTATTGACATGATGGCTCAGGGCTTCCATCCCGCCGACCAGACGGCGATGTCCGTCCTTTTCACTAAAAGATGGTTTGAATTCCCCGTGGATGTCATTCGTAAACAGCAGGGTCAAGGTTTTTTCCGGGGCGGATGCGTCCCCGAATCCTGAAATCAGGCAAACCAGGAGCCCTATTCCGATAATGAAAATATGATTTCTCATAACTGCCAATAAAAAAAATATATAGCATAAGAGTTTCAATTATGTCAAAAGCTGGAGTTCCCTGCCCCGCCTTTGATTTTTTCTGTGATTTCACCTATGCTTATTTAGTCTGAGTGTTTCACGGCAATTTTTTATGAATAGTTCAGGTTCGGCTATGCAAATAAAGAAAAGAAAATTCTTTCGGGCCTATGGAATCGCTGTCACCCTGATGCTCGCGGCTGTGACGGCATGCAGCGAAAAAAGCGGCCAGGTCAAGCCGGAAAAAGCGGGGATGTCTTCCAGCCGGCTGGCGCATCTTTCTCCGGTCATTGAAACAGCCGTTGCCCGCCGGGAATTCCCTGGTGCTGTTCTTCTGGTGGGAAGGAAGAATCATATCGTTTACAGGCAGGCCTTCGGGCTCAGCAGCTGGGAACCTCAGCCGGAAGTAATGCAGCCGGATATGATTTTTGATTTGGCATCCCTCACCAAGCCTTTGGCGACAGCGGCTGCAGTTATGATTTTAGTGGAGCAGGGGAAAATCCGTTTATGGGATAAAGTGATTGATTTTATTCCCGGTTTCACGCCCCATATAGATGAAACCGGCTGCATAGCGGAAGATGCACGTATATGGCATCTGCTGACCCACACTTCCGGTCTTCCCGACTATATAAAACCGGAAGATTTGGAGGCTGCCTTCGAAGAATATTGCCCCGCATCCGAATTGACTGCATATGTCGCTGCGATGCCGAAAGAAGCCCCTCCCGGTGACTGTTTTAAATACAGCTGCCTGGGATATATCACTCTGGCTCAAATCATAAAGATCGTCAGCGGCAAAAACATAGCCGAATTTACTCAGGAATATATTTTTCAGCCCCTGAATATGCAAAACACCTTTTTCCGTCCGCCCGATTCTATCCGGAATCGCTGCGTTCCAACCCAAAAGATCGCAGAGAGCATTTTGCGCGGAGCCGTGCATGATCCACTTGCCCGGCTGCAGGGAGGTATTTCCGGAAACGCCGGCTTGTTTTCCAATGCCGGTGATTTAGCTGTTTTTGCACAAATGATGCTGAACCAGGGAGAAAGGGAAGGAGTCCGAATTTTAAGTCCTTTAGCCGTACGCAGAATGACGGAAATATATCCATGGGCGGACGCGGCCGGACGGGGCTTAGGCTGGGACCTGGATTCGCCCTATTCCACTAACGGCGGAGATTTGTTCGGGCCCCGCTCTTACGGCCACACTGGCTATACCGGAACCTCTATTTGGATAGACCCGGAAACGAAAACATATATCATATTTTTAACCAACCGGGTTCATCCTTATGATCAGGGTAAAGTTGTCTCCTTGCGAAGCCGAATCGCCAACATAGTGGCAGCATCGATCTTGGACGTATCTTAATTATCTCGATAGCGGACCGTAAGGACCTTGTGCTGCTTCGTCTCGACCGCATATTGTGAAACAAATTGCGATTATTGGATACAACGACTGAATGGTTTTAAGCGTTTTGCCTTTTGCGTTTTACGGATTCACCAACTCCCTATTACATCGTGGTGATAAACCGGATCTTCTCGGACAATCGATTCGCGGCTTCCGATTCACAATGCACCGCTTTTAGCGCTGCCACTCCTTTTCATAACCAAGAATAGTATAATAAATGGCGCGGTCAAAAAATAAAACAACCCGGTTGTTCAGTTCCATGGCCTGATTTAATTCCAAAACATTATCAATCAAGCCTTCGGCCATAATTTTCAGCCACAAGTGCCGCCGGGTACAAATAATCGCCTGAATGACTTCCGACAAAGCGAATCCTTCCCTGCGTCTTTCTGCGCCTAATGCCTCATAATGACCGGCGATCTCCTGTTTGGTGGTTTCCCGCGAAATCCACTTGCCCAGCTGGCTGTAAACCCGGAAAGCCCGGTCATATAATTTATTATCATCGTAACCGCGGTAGGTGGGTGTACTGGGGTGCTGCTTAATATCCCGGAGCCAATCCATTGTCAATTCATCGGCATTCCGTTCAATTAAATTCACTAATTTATGCGAAACAGAATAATTAAAAGTGGATTTATAAGATTCCATGTCCCCTCCTATACTTAATATAGGCGAGAGCGGCGGTATGTCAAATGACGACCTTTATTCATTCATTGTCATCCTGAGGCCGGCGACAGCAGGCCGTAAGGATCTTAGACTGCTTCGTTTTAGTAAAAAGTAAAAAGTTAATTTATTTAAAAACAATCTATTACATAGTATCTTAGAAGCGTATACGCATTCCCAATCCATTCACCATTTACCATTCACAGTTTTTAAGTTAAAAGCCCGTCGATAATGAGGTCGGCGGCTTCATCCTCATCTAATCCGCGGGTCATGAGGGTTTCCAACTGCTTGTTGTCCACACTCCCGATAGCAGCTTCGTGGGTCACATGGGCTTTTGGGTCATGAACGTCAACGATCGGCACAGCTTTAGCCGTAGCCTGATCCTGCACAATCTCTTTACAGTCCACATGTCCCCGGGCGTAAGGGGCCATGGCTTCCATGGTGTTATATATTACGGCCCGGGCTTTTTCTCTGACTGCAATCCGGGTATTCAGCACACCCCGGGCCCGTTCTCCCTGCAAGTGGGCGGTTTCGTGAATCTCTATGTAATCGTCTCCTTTTCCGCTGATTTTAGCGTTCATTTCGGTCACACTATCCTTGCCGCAAAATGCTTCATAATCGATAAGCATGCGGCCTACACGTCCCTTTTTCAGCTCAAAATCAGTTTGAAAACGGGCGCGGTCTCCCAGTTCAATTTTTGAGCTGAAA
>CAYRTV010000274.1:0-4367 GCA_964427225.1 uncultured Eubacteriales bacterium | reverse complement strand
CCGAAGCCGGCGTGGCCTATCCCTCTTACAGTTACGACAATGCCTGGATCAAAGTGGACGTAACATCCGGCAGCGGCACGCTCATGGTCTACGGCGCGACCGCGAATAACGTCACGTCCGATCCGGCTGTGCATAGAGCGGTACAACATTGAAAGCAGTGAAGAGTAACGAGTAACGAGTAAGGAGTAAAGAGAGCCCGCTTTGGGGAGACCCGGGGCGGGCTTTTTTTTAAATCAAAAATCAAAAATCAGAAATCAAAAATAAACCATAGCCGGATAAAGGAAAAGAAGGACTCCAATAAATTGAATGGATGCTCAGACTGAACAGACTTAGACAGACCTAGACGGACTTATATGGACCAAAAAGAACGCGATAAACGCAACGAACGCGATGAGCGCTCGCGAAGCGAGCATAACGAAGCAGCATAAGATCCTTACGGCCTGCTGCCGCAGGCCTCAGGATGACATGTGGTACCCGTCGTTGCGCTCCGGGAATTGCATTGATGTCAGCCCAAGTACTTTTTGAGGAATCGCCCCGTATGTGACTCCGGGTGATTCGCGACCTCTTCCGGAGTGCCCTGGACCACTACCCGGCCGCCTTCGTATCCGCCCTCCGGTCCTAGATCAATGATATGATCCGCGCATTTAATCATATCCAAGTTATGTTCGATAACCACCACGGTGTGCCCTTCATCCACGAGCCGCTGAAAGGTCTGCAGCAGAACCGCGATGTCTTCCGGATGCAGCCCAATGGTGGGTTCGTCAAAAAGATACAGGATTTTTTTGTTCCTCTGATGGACCAGATTTTGGGCCAGCTTGATCCGCTGCAGCTCGCCGCCGGAGAGAGTGGTGGTGGGCTGGCCCAGGCGGATATAGCCCAGGCCCACATCCAGCAAGGGGGCCAGCTTGCGGATGATTTTGGGTTCTGCTTTGAAAAATTCACAGGCCTGGGAAATACTCATCTGCAGCACATCGTCAATATTTTTGCTCTGGAATTTGACATCAAGGATTTCCGGCTTGAACCGCTTGCCATTGCATGCTTCACAGGGCAGAACCACATCGGAAAGAAACTGCATTTCCACAATATTCTGGCCGGCACCCTTGCATTCCTCGCAGCGGCCGCCTGGAGTATTAAATGAAAAATAACCGGGTTTAAATCCCTGGGCGCGGGCTTCGCGGGTGCGGCTGAAAAGCGTCCGAATTTCATCCATGGCTTTGGTATAAGTGGCGGGTATTGACCGTGGTGATGTACTCAGAGGGGACTGATCCACCATCAGAATCCGGTCAACCTGCTCTTTCCCTGAAATGCCTTTAAAGCCTTCAGAGGATTCCCCTCGCCAGCCTTTATACAGCACATCAAAAAGCAGAGAACTTTTTCCGGAGCCGGAGACACCGGTAATACAGGTAAATATGTTTAGAGGAATCTTGATATTCAGATTTTTGAGGTTGTGCAGCCGGGCCCCGGTAACGGCAACAAAGGTATCGGAGTTTCGCCTTTTCTGCGGGATTGGAATAGAACGTTCACCCCGCATATAGCGGGCGGTTAAAGAATCTCCTGCATTCAGAAATTTTTTCATCGGACCTGAACAGACCACCTCTCCGCCGTATTCACCCGCCCGCGGACCCATATCGACGATATATTCCGCTGCCTGGATGATTTCCGGGTCGTGCTCTACAACCACCACCGAATTGCCGATATCTTTTAAGGATTTCAGGATATCGATCAACCGGTGGTTATCGCGGGCATGCAGGCCGATGCTTGGTTCGTCAAGCACAAATAGAGTGCCGACTAAAGAGGCACTGAGCGCGGATGCCAAATTGATCCGCTGGGCCTCCCCTCCGCTTAAGGTAAAGGTCATTCTGTCCAGGCTTATATAATCGAGCCCTACCTCCATCAGAAATTTCAGCCGGTTTTTTATTTCAAAAAGGAGCCTTTCTGCTATATTTAAATGGAAAGGCTTCAATTTCAGGTTCTGGAAAAACGTCAGGGCCTCCTGCACGGTTTTCGCGCTGACGTCTCCAATGGACAGGCCGCTGATTTTAACACTCAGCGCAGCCGGATTAAGCCGCATGCGTTTGCAGTCAGGGCAGGGAATATATTTCCGGTAGCGGGCCAGGAAGACCCGGACCTGGATTTTATATTTTTTTCTCTGCAGCCGTTCAAAAAAACCCATGACGCCCTTATAAGCACCGTCCCCGTAAAAGATAAAATCCTGCTGGTCTTTGGTCAGAATTTTAAATGGGACATCGGTCGGGATGCCGCGGGCCCGCGCTCTGGAGAGGAGACTCTTCATCCGCCGCCGCGAAACCGGTTTTGTCCAAGGTTCGACGGCTCCTTCTTCCAGAGAAAGATTCCGGTTGGGAACAACCTTGTCTTTGTCCACTGCTGCCAGGTCACCGAAGCCGTGGCAGGTGGTACACGCGCCCTGGGGGCTGTTAAAAGAGAACAGGTTGGGGACCGGTTCTTCATACTCAACGCCGCAGCGGCGACATTCCTGACGCTCGGAAAAACGATATGTTTTCGACGGCGAGTGCACGATCACTCGCCCGTCGCCCTGGCGTATGGCGGTTTCCAAGGAATCAACCAGCCGTTCCCGCTCATCCTCATCCAAAATGATCTGGTCCATAAAGATTTCCAGCGATTCCTTGTTTTCTGTTTCAACTTCATCCAAGCTTGTAACCCGGCCGTCTTCCCAAACCCGGTGAAAGCCTTCTTTTCTCAGTGTGTCCAGGCCTTGTTTCACCGGCCAAAAAAAAGTAATTGTGACTTCAGTTCCCTCGCTTGCTTGCAAGAGGGTTTCAGCCATGGCGTCGATGGTATCCCTGACCACCGGCTCTCCGCATTCCAGGCAATGGATGGTTCCCACCCGGGCGAACAGCACCCGGAGAAAATCATAGATTTCGGTTGTCGTAGCGACAGTGGAGCGTGGATTTTTGGTAGTTGCCTTCTGCTGAATGGCGATGGCCGGAGTGATACCCTCGATCTGGTCAGCATCCGGTTTTTCCATCCGTTCCAAAAACTGCCGGGCATAAGCGGACAGCGATTCAATAAACCGGCGCTGTCCCTCAGCATATAATGTATCGAAAGCCAGGGACGATTTGCCTGAACCGGACACTCCGGTCACAACGATCATCTGATTCAGAGGCAGCGTCAGATTAATATTCTTTAAATTATGGACTCTTACCCCGGAGAGACGGATATATTCATTGTTGTTCGTCATCATTACACCGAAATCATTATTATAGAGGGAAACCGTATTTATTCAAGCAACCTGCTCGCTTTGCTCGTTGGTATACTATGTCATTCCCGGAGAGAAGCGACGGGTATCTTAGAGCACACCGGCCTGGTGAATCAACACCGCCTTATTCGGCGAAGCAGTCTAAGATCCTTACGGCCTGCTTTGCAGGCCTCAGGATGACACTGCGGTGTCATTTTTTGATTTAATAAGATAACGTCTCATTTTTAATTTTTCACTTTTTACTCTGACGACGTACGCTGCTTCGCTCAGTGCTGGGCATATCCTCGGAGCGGAGGTAAGGGAATCTTAAATGGCACCGCCAGGGAGGAGAAAAGAATGAAAAAAGGAATCCGCCGGGCCCCTGCTGAAAAAGAGCCGGCTGGATGAGCTGGCCTTATCTTGTCGGCCTGGCTTTAGCCCTGGCCATGGATGCCTTTGCGGTATCCGTCGGTGTCAGCCTTTATTTAGGCGGTGCGAACTGGACCCAAAGCCTTCGCATGGCCGTTTATTTTGGTCTTTTTCAGGGAGGCATGACAGCCTTGGGCTGGCTGGCCGGGAGGGAAATTTTGGTCTATATCCAGACAATAGACCATTGGGTTGCGTTTATTTTGCTTTCCATTATCGGCGGACACATGCTTTATGAAGCCCTGTCGTCAGGACCGCTCCGTTTCAAAGCCAAAGATCCGACCCGGGGATTTCCGGTTTTGGTTTTATCCGTCGCCACCAGCATCGATGCGATGGCCGCCGGCATGAGTATCGCTGTTCTTCAGCAGCCGGTTCTGACAGCAGCGGTTATCATCGGAGTGACGGCTTTGGTTCTTTCGCTGCTGGCCGCCCGCACCGGTCCCGCATTAGGCCGCTGGGCGGGCAAAAGCGCCGAGCTGGCCGGCGGCGTTATTTTAATCCTGATCGGGATTAAAATTTTTTTTGATCATATGGTATCCTAATTCCTTCGCTTCTCTCCTCAGAATGATAGTCAATGTCATTCTTGGAGCGTAGCGCCGGGAATCTTAGACAGCGCTTGCATGAAGAGACGGTTCCATTTCATTCGGCGAGACAGTCTAAGATCTTCACGGCCTCAGGATGACATTGATTCAATCAAGGTCGTCACTTCACTACGACGAGCTGC
>CAYRTV010000273.1:3322-4409 GCA_964427225.1 uncultured Eubacteriales bacterium | reverse complement strand
AGAGGCGCCGGCGGCTTGCTTGTAAAGCCGCCTGGTTTTCAGCAGCCGCCGGGCGTGAACTCTCGGCGGTTATCAACGGGGGCAGTTTTTCCTGCAGGTTTTTCCTCTCCTTATAAACATCCTTGTGAACAATGATATAGGAAGCAGCGCTTTTTTTCACGGCTTGGGAATCATAAATATTCACAAAGTTTGTAAATTGAAGGCTCTCATCCATAATTCCGGATGCCCGGGATACCAGAGATTGGGGAGGATGTCCGATCTTAACCCGTTTTCGGTGCTGCAGCTGATATAGGTGATACCAGGAATTGGCGGGGTAAGGGGTTTCAATGATAACAGCCGCGGATTGATCTTGTTTTAAGCCTGCATAAAAAGAAGGTGAGTATTTTTCGATCAAAGCGGCGGCCTTTAACACCGGCAGCTGCGGGTCCCAATTGAAATGAGGATGATTGGTGAAATTGTTTACTTTGAACAAAACCGGAGGAACCGGGCCAGTCAAAAAATAGACGCTTAAAAACAGAGCCAAACCTCCGTTCAGGACAGGTTTCGGGACGGAGATTTTTTTCAACTCCCGCCCGGCTTTTCCCAATCCGGCCGCCCCTGCCAGCAGCCAGAAAGGCATCACTCCGATCGAATACCGGGTGAAAACAATCGGTACTTCAATCAGATAGGGCCTTATTATAACAATAGAAAGAAAATGCAGCAAAAAAACTGTCAGCATCAATCCGAAAAAAACCGGCTGCCGGGCGGCGAATTCCACCATTCCGGTGATGAACAATATGAAGAAAATCATGACAAACAGCGTTTTTCCGGAGCCGGCGAAAAGCTGCAGCCCCATTTCCAGCGTAGTCCAGTTGATAAAACCGGACTGCACTTTGGAGGTGACCGCTTTAAGAGAAGATACAGCCGGCAAAAACCATAATCCGAATCCGGCCGCGAAGAGCAAACCCGCTATAATGATTTTTTTTATTGCCGGCAGAGCGGGCCTGTTTTTGAATGAATAAAAAAAGAAAAAGGCCAGCGGGGCGGTTACCACCGGAAAGGACGTTAAATTAAACCAGACGGCGAAAATGCCGGTCAGCAGGTAAAG
>CAYRTV010000273.1:0-3312 GCA_964427225.1 uncultured Eubacteriales bacterium | reverse complement strand
CCGGTTTGCCATCTAAAGAAAAAGACGACGGCGAGGAAGCTCAAGCCCGCAGTGATGCCGTAAGGCCGGGCAAACCGGCTGAAGTAGATAAGCAGGGGAGACAAAGCCAAAAAGAAAGCGAAGACAAGACGATCCCGGTTTTGTGTCAGAGGCTGCACCGACAGGGGCAGCAGGATAACAATCAGGATTCCGAAAAGCAAAGGCGGCAGCCGCAATCCGGATTCGGCCAGCCCGGCGGTTTCCAGCAGGGCTTTGTAAAACAAGCTCAGGGGAATACAGTTATCGGCCCGCTGGAAATGAGTGGCGATATAACCAAAAGAATGATTAACCGCAGCAGCCACGCCATGCCATTCATCATGCAGGACAATTTGACGGGGAAGCTGCCATATCCGCAGAAATACTCCGGCTAAAAGGGGAAAAGCAAGCCATGGAGTTATGAATCCTCTTTTTTTCATAAGCAGGATTCATATTTTACATTTATTCCACCTTCATTTTAACCCCGGCTAAAACAATACCGGATAATTCAGAGAAGCTATTGAAATATGAGACAAAACGCTCGGTCTCAACCGAGAGCTGCCGGCTCAGATTTTGCGCCCAGCGGAATGCAATCGGCTGGTACCATAATTCCGCTTTGATATAGAAGGGCCCGTTCCGTCCTTCTACCGGGACCTGGAATTGAACCGTGTCCCCGCCGCTGTCAAAATCATCGTCATCCGCAGCATCGCCTTGTACAGCAATGTCTTCCTCAGCCGACGCTTTATCGAAACCTTGGGGAAGCAGCCGGTTGTCCTTAATATAGCGGACAGCGCTTAACAAGACTGTGGTGACTTTATCTTCGGGAGCTGCCAGGATACCTTCATAGACCTGAACTTCATCTTCACTGTCGATGGTGCTGTAATGGGGTTCGTAGCGGTCCGGATCGGCGTCATTGTCATTTCCCTCGATGGAACCGTCGGGATTCAGCCGTCCGGATTCGAAAATCAGCCGGCTGTTCCCGTCGTAGACACGAAAGTACAGCCAGGCCCGCCGCGAGGGATAAGCGGTGGGCAGCTTGTGACCGGCCAGATTGATGATATTGACTTGAGCATGAAGACGTCCGTCTTGAACGGATACATTCTTAAGTTTGATCTTAGCGGATGAAGACTGCAGGTGTTCGGCGGTCCGGAGAGAGGTGGTATCCAGCTCCTGCGGCTGAGCGGTTACTCCAAGAGTATTCCGGTAGTGATTGAGGATTTTGGGCATGAAAAAGTTGCCGCCGCGAAAAACATGGCGGGACATGTCTTCCCTGTCCTGGCCGACGACTCCGGTTATATGGGTTTTGCTGTCCACCACCGGCATATGGCAGGACTGGCAGCTTTGCATATCGGAATAATCACTGTGTTTCCATTCCAGATAAGGCACCTGTTCGGGCAGTTCACCGACCACCTCTCCTTTGTCATTCAAGGCATGCGTGTAAAGGGTATGGCAGGACGCGCACAGCTCGGAACTTTGCGTGTGCATGGCCTGATTGGGAATAAATTCAGCGGATGATCTCATCAGGGCTTTGCGGCCGTCGTCCACTTCATAAGGGCCGAATACTTCTCTCTGTCCCAGTGCTTTTTCCGTATCAACAACGAATCCCGCGGTGAAGCTTTCCTTGGTGCCCAGTTTATCTTTTTTTATTTGATGGCACATGGAACAGGAAACCCCGTCTGCTGCCAGCAGGGCGGTATGGCCGGAGGCATGAGTGATGGGGAGATGGGCAAATACAGCGGCTTTTTCTCCATTAACTTTGGCGATGTGGCGGCTCATCGGCATATGGCAGGCGGCGCATTCATGCTGAATGACTTCCGAGGCTGCCGGATGAACCAGAGTTTCCCGCCTGACGGAAGCCTGCCAGTACGGATCACGGGCGGAATGCGCCATCATGGAAGAGCGCCAGTCCACGCCGAACGAGATGTCTTCGCCCTTTTTGGTTACCAGCCCGTTATGGCAGGAAATACAGCGGTCCGCCGTTTGAAAAAGCTGCGGAATCTGGGCAGAGGCTGATACCGTAAAAAACAGCAAGATCAGAAATACTAAATATATATTTTTGGGTTTCATTGTTTTTACCATCCTTCGAATAAGTTCCCGTCAAACCAGTCCCATAAAATATAGGTCATAATTTGAAAATCCCGGTTGCCGGTGTCAGTAACGGGAATGCGGACACCGATGTTCAACAGTATATGCTGGCGGGTATTCAGTGAGACCTGGACTTGCGGCATAATATCCCAAACGATATTTTCTCCGGAAACCAGCTCTTTGGAAGCCAGTACTTCCACCATGGGCGACCAGGCCCGGCCCCACCATCCTCCGGTGGTGAATGTGCGTCCCAGGGCTGCCCGGAAGAACCCTTCATTTTCCGCCTTGCTGCTTTGAAAGGGGAATTCAAAACCCAGCTGGGAATGGAGGAAAAAATCGGAAGGGAGAATTTGGCCGTACGAGAAAAAGGGCTCGAAAATGAAAGTGTCTTTTCCCAGGCCTTCAGCCGCATCGCCGGTGGGCAGAATAATTTCCGCCGCTCCGCTGAAGATATAGCCGGATTTCAGGCTGTGGAAGAAGGCGCGTTTGACGCCCAATGCCACATCCCCCAGCCCGGAACTCCAATCACTGACTGATCCCGTCTCCCCTGGAATCATCATTTCATTCCAGCCGAAGGGCACCACGATCTCAAATTGATTGCGGGCGCCGAACCTTTGCTCATATACGATTTCACCGGATATGGACTCTAGATTCTCATCGGCTCCGAATGTGATGACGGCCTCATCTTCCGGATAGGCCTTTTCCGTGATCATAGCCCGGGGCAGATTCAAAGCGCCGCGCGGCCAGTCGTTATCGGGGCAGAAAGTCCTTGTATACTCCACCGCTTTTTCCAGCTCTTCGATGGAGAGGGCCTCGCTGAATGCGGGCATCAATTCAGCGAAGCCGCGGGTCGGTCCGCCCTGGTGCGCTACGGCCACCCAGTCTGCGTCCGGCTCCCGGGTGGCAAAATTGCAGTCAGTAAAATCAGGTAAAGGCGTACTGAATCCAACCTGTCCCTGCGATTGGCCTTTTCCGTCCGCTCCGTGGCAGGCCGCGCAGGCGGACAGGTAAACTTCTTCTGCGGAGCGCTTCTGTTCTTTTGCCTGAGCCTGTGCCGCAGACGGCAAGAGCAGTCCGGCCGCTAATGCCGCCGCCAGGAAGGAGAAGAGCACCCTGTTGAAGCAGCTTGATATTGTTTTCATATTATCTTTCCTTTTTTTGAAAATATAAATTATTTGCTCTATCTTTGACCCCTTGATATTAAAATATCAT
>CAYRTV010000272.1:0-4420 GCA_964427225.1 uncultured Eubacteriales bacterium | reverse complement strand
CAAACCGGAAGATGCGGTGAGATTCGGCCCGCCTGAAGGGTAAAAAAATGGCGATCATAATATAAATATGAAAATGAAAAACGTTCCATTTGAACTTTCAATACAAATCATGCTGATCGCTGATAAAAAAGAAATTGCAAAAAATCGCAATTTTTTTGTGAAGAGTTCAGACTAGGAAGGTTTTTTCTACTGATCTTGAGCGGCGCTGTAGAGATGGCTGATAAGGATCATCAACCGATTAGGGGAGGCATCAATAAATTCCACTCCCATTTCATACAATTCTTTTTCCATGTCTTTTTTTACCCAACGCACCCGGGCACGCATAAAAATAATGCGCCGGGATTTTTGAAGCGTGATCTTCAAATTCAACAGCGTATTCACCTTGAATTGTTGATCAGTGATAATTTTCATACCACCAAGGGATATATCTTCAGAAAATGCCGTGAAAGTACTGTTATCAGGATTATGCTTTTCAGATATTATATTGATATCAACCCAGTTTTCTTCTTTTTTTCTTTTATTGCGGCGCTGTTCCTTATCCATTATTGAAAAACCTTAACAAAAAGCATTTCGTCTGCCTCCCCTCCTCCTATATGAAAATCTTATCTTATGCTTTATCAAATGTCAAAAACATCCACACCCTTTATTCATTGAATAAATTTTCCATGATGATAAAATGGACTTCGGCAACCCCAAAAGAGAAAAGGAGAATCGTCATGCCCGGGAGACAATTTTATTCTGTAGTTTTTTCCTGCCTCATCCTCGCCGCGTTATTCCTTCAGCCGGTTTTTGCGGAAAAAAGCGCTTTTTCAATCGAGGATTCGCTGCGTGTCAAATCCCTTCAAATTCATGATATAACAGATAACGGGCGGTATATCGCCGCCGTGATCCGCACGCGGGGAGACAGGATCGGAGTGAACCACAAACGGTTCCGCGATCCCACTTACGTCGCTCCTTATGCAGCCGGAGCTGTTATTATCGATGTTGAAGCCCGAAAAATATCACCCCTATTCCGGCAAAAAGTACAGATTGACCGGATGACCTGGTCTCCCGACAATCAATCTTTGGCATTTTTTCTCTACGAAAATGATCAGCACTCTCTGCATATTTACAGCATGAACGACAGGAAATTCACCCGAATCGAACTCAAAACCAACAAACCGCTCTCGTCCAACTCTCCTTTACTGTGGACAAATGACGGGCATCTTATCATTCTAAGCCTGCGGAATTCGGATTGGGAACAAACCTCAAGGAACATGTTTCTGAAAGCAACCGAAGGCCCGGTTATTGTTTACGATTCCCGCGAACCTTTCCTGAAATGGGATGAGATTCGGGATCAGGGTATGCTGGAGCTTCCGGCGGCTGTTGCGGTTGACACCGGCAATGTCATTGAACTGCTTCCGGAAAGCCGGTACTCCGGGCTCAGAATCGCTCAAGATGATTCTTATCTCTGTTTTGAAGAAATTTTCCCGGTGAAAACCGAATACGGTGAAAATGACTACCGGGAAGGCGGCCGGGAATATGCCCTTTCCCGGCTGGAACTGCCGGCGGACGGCCCCCCGGAAGTTCTAATCCCAAAAGCCGAGAAAAGGCTGGATATTCACTGGAATCAGGCAAATACCCGCTTTGCCTGGTCGGAAGAGGGCAATATTTTTATCCAATCCGTTGATCAGAGCGAACCGCAGAATATCACCGAGGACTTAACCAAAAGCCAAGAGAAAAAAGACGAGGGGGAAACGGATTCAAAAAAGGATACACTGAGTTTTTCAGTCCTGCAGTGGTCTCCAGGCGGAAACCGCATTCTGGCAAAAACCAAGCAAGGGTATTGGCTTTTTAATGCGGACACCGGAAAAGGTGAACAGGTTTATACTTTCCCTGAAGACCAGGGTGAAGAATACCGGAGAGGCGATCCCAGACCTCCCAGGGTTGAAGCCTGGAGTCCGGACGACCGCTACCTTTACCTGACTTATTCCGCAGCGGATAAATGGGAACGGGGATTCACCCGGTTTGATCTGCAGACCCGGACGATGGAAAACCTCATTGTCGACAGCAATCTTTACCGGGATCTAAGAATGTCAGAAAACGGGGATAGGTTTTATTATCAGTTCTCAGATGGAGACCATCCGGCAGAATTGTATGTGACCGGCCCTGATTTTATGCAGCAAGCACGCCTGACAGATCTGAATCCTTGGATTGAAGATAAAAAACTGACCCGTACGGAACTTATTAAATATTTGGATGTGGACGGCAAAGAACTATACGGCATTCTGTATTATCCGGTTGATTATGATCCCGAAAAGAAATACCCTCTGGTCTGCGAAATATATGAAAAATTCTTTGACAATGGATTTCACCCCGGAATGAATATTCTAGCCAACCAAGGTTTCTTCGGTCTGCGGCCATCCGTTCATTTAGAAACAGGACATCCGGGAGAAGCTTGGGTTAAAGGGGTGACATGCGCAGTCAATAAGCTGATCGAACGCGGACTCGTAGACTCAGATAAAGTCGGCGTCCACGGTACCAGCTATGGGGGCTACGCCGCTTCCCTTTTGATCACGCAAACCAACCGGTTTGCCGCCGCGGTCAATATCTCCGGCAAAGTGAATATCATCAGCTTTCTGGGAGATAGTCCCCGGATTGGGCATAGAAATTACGCTGCCGCCGAAGTCGGGCAGGACCGCATCGGAACAACTTTATGGGAATCTCCGCTTAAGTACATCATGCATTCCGCCGTGATGTTCGCCGACCGCATTAAAACCCCGCATTTATTGATTACAGGGGAAGGCGACTGGAACGTTCCCGCCGGAAACACCAGGGAACTGTATTATGCTCTGCGCCGCCTGGGCAAAGAATGCGTATGGGTGAATTATTGGGACGGTGGCCATGGTCTCGGAGCTTCCCAATCCATAGAAACTTACAAAGACAAATGGACCCGGCTTATTGAGTGGTACCAGGATCATTTCTATAAAGAAGAGAAGAAAGAGAAATAAAACCACTGTAATAATAAGAGTTGCTTGCTCGCTCCGCTCGCGTTACTTGGGTTACTTGGGTTCTTGCTCACTTTGCTCGCATTTAATGTCATAGGTCTGGCATGAGAGATAATATCCGGGTTCCGATGCGGTTTTCAGATTTGAGATAACTAAATTACGATTCTCTTTTCCACAATTTCCGGCTTTGTTTTATTTTTGGTTTTTGACTTTTGATTTCTCTTTACTCTTCACTCTTTACTAAACGAAGCAGTCTTAGATCCCCACCGGGGGCTTACGCCGCCCTGAGGATGACATATTCTGCTTCGCTCAGGATTAATTTAAGTGCCGCTGCAGCGGTTCCAGCCGCAATTGGGGCAAGTCGGACATTTCTCATCCGGGAGCGAAGCCCCGCAGTTTTTACAGACCACTTGAAACACATCCCGGGATGTGTTTTCAGCCGGGCCCAAATGCCGTTCCATGACTTTGGCAATGGCATCCGGAATGGACTGCACCAGCCCGCCGCTGGTAAAGACCTGCTCCGAACCCCCTATTCCTTTCAATTGGGCGATCACTTCTTGAGGATCAATCCCGCTGCGCAAGGACAGAGAAATCAGCCGCCCAAGAGCCTCAGCGTCGGCCATGGTGGTGTATCCGCTTTTTCCGATACTGGTGAACACTTCAAACGGTTCGCCTTTAAAAAAAGATATCGTCACATAAAGGTTGCCGAATCCGGTTTTAATCTTATCCGTCACTGAAGCAAGAGTATCGGGGCGCTCTTGAGGCGTAAGCTCTCCGGCCTCCTTTTTTTTCACCAGCACCTGTTCGGCACGGCTTCCATCCCGGTAAACTGTAATGCCTTTAGTTTTAAGATCATCCGCCAAAATAAAAGAATCCCTGATCTCTTTCTCCGCTGCCCGGTTAGGAAAATTAATGGTTTTTGAAACCGAATTGTCCACATGTTTTTGAAAAACCGCCTGGGTTTTAACATGCCATTCCGGAGAGATATCATGCGCAGTGACAAAACAAGCCGGGAGCGGCTCTTCCGGATGCTGTGCCTTCCATTTCCTGTAAAGAGGATGCACATCCTTCATCTCCCGGTCAAGAATATGCGAAGTGAACTCAAAGGCAAAAACGGGCTCAATGCTCGATGAACAGCCGGCGATACGGGCAATTGTTCCAGTGGGGGCGATGGTGCATACCGTGGCGTTGCGCATGGTTTCGCCTTTATATACCGACTTGTCAATATTGGGAAAGCTGCCTCTTTTTTCTCCTAAACTGCGGGAAGCGGCAGCCGCTTTCTCCCGCATAAAGGACGCAATTTTATCAGCAAATTCCAAGGCCCGGCCGGAATTATAAGGGTATCGCTTTACAATCAAAAGGTCGGCCCAACCCATCAACCCCAATCCAATCCGGCGGTTGGCACGGGTTATGTCCTCAATTTGAGGGAGAGG
>CAYRTV010000271.1:0-4436 GCA_964427225.1 uncultured Eubacteriales bacterium | reverse complement strand
GGGGGTTCCGCCGATATGCCATAGCCGCACGTCATGATTGAATCCGGGGCCGTACTCACACGGCCAGGAATAAACTCCGGCCCCTAATGAGGCTGCTTTAAAACGGTCTGTCTGTGTTATCGTCCAGCCGCCCAAAATGCCGCCGTAGCTCCATCCCCGTAAAGCCAGTTTTCCCGGATCGGCATAGCCTTCGGCGATCACGTTATCGACTCCGTTCATGATATCCCAAAAATCTCCTTTGCCGATGCCGTCGCCGGCCTGAATGGTGTTCCCTTCCCGCAGGCGGTCTGTATAGCCGCTGGAACCGCGCACATTGGGAGAAAGAGAGACATAACCAAGTCCGGCATAAATATGATAATCGGCCCGGAAGCTGTTGGTGAAGCTGCCGGCCGGTCCGCCGTGAATATTGAGCATCAGGGGCCGTCTTTGCCCTTCTTCAACATTTGGAGGTAAGTGCAGGAGTCCTTCAATGGTGAAATCCTTAACACTCTTCCATTCCAGCCGTATCATGTCGGCTAAGATCAATTCTTTTTCAACCCAAGGATTCGCGTCGGTGAGCCGAATGGGTTCAAATGCGTCGATCCTGGATGAGTATATGTCTGCGGGAGTGTCATAGTCGGAAAAGGTGTAGGCGATTCGGCTGCGGTTGCGGGAGAAAGATCCGAGCCGCAGAGTTCCGGACACATCGGTCAGCTGTTCGTATTCGCCGCTCCGAGCGTCGATTCTGTAGAGATTGGTATTGGTGCGCTGCTGGCCGTTAAACAGGAGATGTTTTCCATCGTTGGTCCAAGCTAGATTGCGAAGCGAACCTTCGTAACTTTGAGACAGCAGGCGGTAATCTCCCGAATCAACGTCCATGAGATAAATTTTATCATTCCGGTTAAGCCACAATTTATCGCTGGAAGACCGGTAGGCGATGATTTTGCCATCCGGAGACCAGGTCAGGCTGCTTTCCGGTGTTTTGTTTTCGGTTAACCTTTTCTTCTCTTTGGATTGAATGTCAAAAAGATAAATTTCATACAAGTACCCGTCATTGCGCCGGTTGGAATAACGGGCAGTGAAAACAATCCGGTTGTTATCCGGGGATATATCAAAGTCACCCAGTATAAAGTCTTCTTGAGTTAGACGGGCTTCCTTTTGAGATTCAATATCAAAAACCCATAGGTTTTCCCAGTTATCCGGCGTCTGGCCATTGGGTCCTTCATCGACATAATAACTGTCATATCCGGCTTCTTTTTTCTTCTTTTCTTCCTTGCTTAACGGTTCTTCCGCCACAAAGTATATCTTTTTTGATTCCGGTCCCCATTTATAACTGCCGATGCTGTTTTTATGCTTGGTCAGCTGAACCGCTTCCCCGCCGGAGGTGCGCATCCAGAAAATCTGCTGGTTTTTATCCACTGCCCGTTTGAATGTCAGAAAGCGTCCGTCCGGGGAAAACTGAAAATCGCTGCCGCCTTCTTCCCCAATATATTGAAAAGGTTCGCCGCCGTCAGCGGATACTATGTAGTACTTGGATTCACGCTTATTTTCATCCCAGTTGAGGACGGATTTTGAGAATAGGACCCAGTTGCCGTCCGGAGAAATAAGGGGATTTCCCACCCGGGCCATGTTTAAAGCGTCGTCGGCGGTCATGGGACGCTTTTCCTGAGCCAAAAGATTTAAGCTTGTCATTGCCAAAATCATTACCAGCCAAACCGATGTTATTCTTTTCATTATGCCTCCGTTACTTAGTGCTATAGATGAGATTCATTTATAAGGCTTTATATTAATCCTACCATTCAAAATATGCAAGATTGGTCAGCACAACAATCTTGACTTCAAAATACGGCTGGGATACATTGATAATCACTGTAAAAAATGAATATGAAACCATTCGTCTTTCCCTGGCCAAAAGCGCCCGGGGGCATCTTGAAGATTAATTTCGCATCCAAAAAACTTAATTTTAATCAGGAGGCATTATGCATTTAACCCGCTTCAAGTCAGTGCAAATAATTGGATTGATTTTGTTTTTTTCCCTAATCCTGAATCCTCTTCAGGCAGACGATAAAGTCAGCCCGGAAAAAAAGCTCGTTATCGACTGGCTCTCCCAGCCGGAAGTGATTGAGAAATTCGGGAGAATTTCCGATGTTGTTTGGTCGTATGCCGAACTGGGCATGCAGGAATTCCGCTCATCTAAACTGCTGGCCGATACCCTGGAAAACGCAGGCTTCACCGTTGAGAGGGGAGCGGCTGGAATGCCGACCTGTTTTGTCGCATCATACGGGAGCGGTAAACCGGTTATCGGCATTTTAGGCGAATTCGATGCCCTGCCGATGCTATCGCAGAAAGGACGGGTTCCGCAGCAGGACCCGGTGGTGAAGGGAGCTCCGGGGCATGGGTGCGGACACAATACTATGTGCACGTCTGCCGCCGCCGCAGCCATAGCGGTGAAACAAGCCATAGATGCATTCGGACTGAAAGGGACCATCAAGGTGTTCGGCTCTCCTGCGGAAGAAACCGTGGTGTCCCGACCGTATATGGTCCGTGCCGGATTGTTTGAGGATGTGGATGCGGTGATTGACAATCACAGCAGCTCTTCGCTGGCCACCGGATATGGAAGAGGGGGGAATGCTCTCTATTCCACCATTTTCACTTTTAAGGGAAAGACCTCTCACGGGGCCTCTCCCTGGAGCGGCCGCAGTGCCCTGGATGCCGTGGAGATCATGAATCTGGCCACCAATTACTTAAGAGAGCATCTGTTTTATACCTACCGGATGCATTATGTTGTGCTGGAAGGCGGAGAAGCGCCGAATGTGGTGCCGGATAAAGCCAGCGTTTGGTATTATGTCCGCAACAGCGATGAAAGGTTAAAAGAGATGTATCAGCGGGTTATCGATTGCGCCAAAGCCGGAGCTCTTGCCACCGGGACCGAACTTGTGGATATGCGGGTTATTTCCGCTATACACCAGCGCAATTCAAATAAGGGTATGGCTGAGCTGTTGTATGACAATATTAAATTGGTGGGAATGCCGGAATGGAGTGAAGAAGAGCAGCAATTCGCCAGGGAATTGCAAAAGGCAGTCGGGGCGGAAGAACAAGGAATGCCGGAGGAAATCGGCGGAATTCGGAATTATAATGAGCAGCGTTTTGTCGGCGGCGGATCTTCCGATGTCGGGGAAGTGACCCGGGTGGCACCGACCGCAACATTGCGCTTCCCCGGTCAAGTGCCGGGAGCCATCAGCCATCATTGGTCATCTGTTGCTTCTAATTACGGCACAACTGCCTGGAAAGGACTGAATACCGGAGCAAAAGTGATGGCCGCCGCGGCGTTGGATTTGTTCACCCGTCCGGAAAAACTACAGAAGATTCGGGAAGAGTTTGAAGCCTTTGAGAAGGAACATCCTTACGAGCCTTTCCTGCCGGAAGATGCCCAGCCTCCGCTGGATTTGAATGAAGAACTGATGGAGAAATGGCGCCCTGAAATGAAATCCCATTACCTGAAGGCGGACCATTCTCCGAATGGAGACAAGTGACCCTGAAAACAGGAAGCGCGGTTATTTTTGATTTGGACGGGACTCTTGTGGACTCCCTGGAAGATTTAGCCGATTCCATGAATGCGGTTTTAGATGATATGGGCTTTTCCCGGCATCCGCTGGATCAATACCGCCATATGATCGGAGACGGAGTAACTATGCTGGTGCGCCGGGCGCTGCCTGAGGGAGCGGATGAATCGGCTGTTATGCGCGGAGTAAAGAAGATGAAATCGGAATATGCCGCGAGATGTGCCCGGAAAACCTGTCTCTATCCAGGAGTGAAGCCGCTTCTGGACAGCTTGACGCAAGAGAGTATTCCCATGAATGTTTTGTCCAATAAAATGGCCGATTTCACCAAGACGATGGTGGACCGGTTTTTAGGGGGATGGTCTTTCCATGCTGTGGTCGGTTTGGATGAGAAGGTGCCGCGCAAACCGGATCCTCGAGGGGCATTGCGGATTGCTGAGAAAAACGGCATTCCGCCGGAAAGATTTGTCTTTCTCGGGGATACCAATACGGATATGCAGACCGCCCGATCTGCCGGGATGATACCGTTGGGCGCTGACTGGGGATTCCGGACCCGGAAGGAATTGATGCAAAGCGGTGCCTTGGCCGTTATCGGCCGTCCTCAGGATTTGTTGCATTGGATAGAGGATGAAAAGACATCATTTTGATTAGGAGGGAAAGGTGAAAAATAAATGTCCTGCAGGGCTGATTGGTTTTGGATTTCTTTTGTCAATCGTTTTGGGAACATTTCTGCTCAACCCGGGAATCTCCGCGGATACACAAAAACCTGTTCTCCACGGCCGTCATTGGGTGGCGATTACAGGAAAGCCTTTAGGGGCCGCGGCCGGGGCGCGGATTTTCGAGCAGGGAGGGAATGCAGTTGATTCCGCCTGCGCGATGCTGGCTGCGGTATCCACC
>CAYRTV010000270.1:0-4440 GCA_964427225.1 uncultured Eubacteriales bacterium | reverse complement strand
ATGTTAATCGCTGATAAAAAAGAATGTGCAAAAACATCGCAATTTTTTTATGAATCATTCAAGTTAAGTTACGGAAGATTGCACATTACTTGGTCACCCCAATGTTCCCGGATTTTTTAAAACAGCCGGCATCCGAATCCGCACTTGAATTGCTGGGCTGCCGGCTGGTCCATGAAACCGAACAAGGAACCGCAGGCGGTATCATCGTAGAGACCGAAGCCTATCTCGGAGATGACCCGGCATCCCACTCTTATAAAGGAAAAACCGCCCGTAATGAGATTATGTTCGGGCCTCCGGGCCGGGCCTATATTTATTTTACTTACGGGATGCATTATTGCTTCAATATTGTCACAGGAAAAAAAGGTGACGGAGAAGCAGTGTTAATCCGGGCCCTCCAGCCGCTGACGGGCATCAATTTGATGAAACAGCGCCGCCGTCAGCAGGATATAAAAAACCTGTGCAGCGGACCGGCTAAACTGGTGCAGGCGCTGGGGATTAGACCGGGCCAGAATGGGGACGACTTATCCGCGGGCCGCCTCCGGCTGCTGGAGCCGGAAAACCGGGATTTCGACATCGTCCGGACCACACGCGTCGGCATCAAAAAAGGCACGGACAAAAAACTGCGGTTTTACATCCGCGGCAATCCCTATATTTCGAGGAAATAAGATTTATTCCAAGCCCCTCCCACCCGCTGCCGCGCCCTGGGGATGACAGGTGTATGATGCCGCAGTCCGCAGAATGACAGGTGGATTCTTTGTATCGATCCGAGTGTGTTTTAAGGCGGAGCGGTCACCGGGGCCGGCTGCAAAAACTTACCGAATATTGAAGCTTGGACCGAGAGTAACGCAATTGAGGAACAGCTTGTGCAGTCCGGGAAAGGCCGCCCGGTAATTGGGGTCTTCCGCGAACATGATCAGGTTGCCCCGCCCCAATGACTCCGCCGCCAGATAGATTTTGCCGGCCAGCAGCTTTTCGGTATCCGGCCACATGAATCCCGACAGCCGCAGTTCTTCCAAATCGGCATACTGCCCCACATTCTGGCGGGGATTGTCATCGTAGGGCGTATAAAGAGAGCTGGAACGGACCTGGGCGGCTAAATCCTTTTCCACCCCGTAACCTAGAAAACTGTGGGGACGGATGCGGATCCGCACCATGGCTCCCGGGGTGTATTGCGGCTGGAGCATCCTGTCCGGGTCGTCCGAGTCCGGGGCTTCCTGGATTTTTTCCAGCTGTGCCAATCCAATTTGCCGGAGCCAATCGGATGCTCCCGATACCGCCACCGCCGTTCCGCCGGCCGCAACCCACTTTCTTAATTCTTCGATTTGAGGTTTTTCAAACTTTCTTTGATAGCGGCCGTCCGGAAAGACAAGGACATTGAATTCATTCAGGTTCCGAAAATCATCCGTGCTCAAACGAACAAAATCCAGCTCAAATCGGCGTTCGAACAAATAATGAATGGCACCGTAGGAATAGGAGGATACCGGATCATGGGTTAACAGCGCGATCTTCGGCTTTTCCAAATGGACCACATTGTTGGATCCCAGGTCAATTCCGGCTTCCGTCAGCTCATGGCCGACCGCAGTCACATCCACACCGGCCTCTGCGGCCAAAACCGGCATGCGTTCATGCAGTGTTTCCGGATTCCGGTTGGCTCTTACCACCAGAGTTCCGGCCGGCCATTCCCTGCCGGCGATAGTGAATGGTTTTACCGCCATGCGAACCCGGAATCCTTCCCGCCACAGCCGCACCAGCAGGCGGGATCCGGCCAGGGTGTCATAGGGGATAAGGTATATTTTATTTGCATTCCGGCTGATGATTTCTCCTGTGAAATCAAGTTTTCCCGAGACAGAAGCACCTTCAAACCGGGATGGTTTACGCGTCCAATAGGCCTCAACGCCGTAAGCCAGCGGCAAAGACCAGGCAGTGACATCATAAAAATGTCCTCTTTCACCGCGCTCCTGACGTTCTTTTTCCGCCTGGATGAAATCCGGACTCAGCGGCGACTCCGGAGCCAGCAGGGTATTGATCAATATTTTCTGTGGCTGCCGCATGGAAACAATATACGTGCCTTTTGGAAAAGTAACGGATTTCACTTCTCCGCCCATGTAAGATACAGCTTCATTATTCGTGAAGGGCTGTTCCGCCCGCATAACTTCCACTCCCTCAATCAAGCAGTTTTCGGCCAAATCAGCGGCGATATGAGGATCATGGCGGGGTGTCCATATGATCTCTTTTATCGGCTCCGTCTCCGCTTCTTCCATGCCGGTGACAAAAAAGTTGTAAAAATCCATGATTTTTTCCTGCCGGCGGTCGGCTGTCACTTTTAAGGTGGCCATCGAGGTCGTGAAATGATGCCAGGCTGCTTCCCTGAGGGTTAATATGGTGCCGTCTTCTCTGCGGATACTCACCCCGCGGGCGGAGGCCTGTTCATAGGTCATGCCTACAGCTCCGTTAATAGACGGATAAGAAGTGCCGTAACCGGGATAAAAAGCATCAAAACTCTCCCGGGTGTAATAGCCCCAGCCGAACCGGTCGAAAGCCGCGGCATTGGCTTCGGCGATAATATTCCACCACTTCATCAGCATGGGCTTAACAAATTGGTTATAGGGTGTCATCGGCGGAGAGAAAAAATAGGTGGAGTCGGATCCCATTTCATGCAGGTCGGGAAATACATGCGGCATCCAGCGATGATAAGCTTTCGCCCGTTGTAAAGATTCAATCTGAGTTTTTAGAAAAAAATCACGGTTTAAGTCGAAAAGATAGTGATTCGTCCGTCCCCCCGGCCAGCCGCTGTCATGCTCGGCATCACGCGGATGGGGATGGGACCGGAGAGTGGTCACCGATCGCACTTGATGCACAAATCGGTCGTGTCCGTCCGGATTCTGGCAAGGATCGATAATACTGACGACATTATCCAATATTATACGAGTGGTTTCATCCGTTCCCGCTGCCAGCTGATACAGGGTCCGAATAGCTGCCTCCATGCCCGAAGCTTCATTACCATGGATATTATATCCAAGCCAGACCAGCGAGGGCATCCAGCCAGAAATCTCCTGCGCCCGGGCGCGGCCAGTCCGGCGGGGATCCGTCAATTCCAAATTGGCCAGCCGGATCTTTTCCAGGTTCGCCAGGTTTTCCGGGCTGCTGACAAAAACCGTATACAGGGAACGGCCCTGGTAAGTCCGGCCATAACTCGCTACTTTCACCCGCGGCGAAGCCTGGTCCAAAGCTCTCAGATACCGCTCCATTTCCCAGGTGAAGGTGTGTTTTTCTCCGAAGCCGTGCCCGATATACTCCTCGGGTTTCGGCACGCTTTCATCATAGAGCCCGCCGGGAAACAAAGCTTCTTGCGCTGCAGCCGAGGCTCCCGCTGCAACAAATAGAACAATAACAAAAAGCAAACCATGTTTAATAAATCTCATCCCTTTCTCCTTATATATTTGATCAACCGTTGTCTTTTCCCTTTTAACTTTTAGCTTTTCACTTCTTCCTTCTTTTAAGATGCAGATGTCCCCATTTATCTATTTCCATCCGCCATCCGGGTCCGACCAGCGTGGTGGATTCGGTTTCTTCAATCACTGCGGGCCCTCTTATTTTATGTCCCGGCCTCAGGCGGTCCCGGTTATAAACCGGAGTCTCTTTCCATTTTTTCCCGTAATGAACCCGCCGCCGGCCGGATGGCTCCAGTGATTCTTCTGTTCCTTCCAGTTCCGCAAAGCTGGGTTTCGGCATCTTCTTAACCGCTCTAATCCGGATATTGACGACTTGAATTTTTTCCTCCGGGGCACTATGGCCGTATGACTGCTCATGGGCTTTATGAAAATTTTTTTGGATTTGAGATGCATCGTCTTTATCTAAATCCAATCCGGTAAGTTCCAAGTTTAATTCATAGTTCTGGTGAAAATACCGCATATCTCCGGTTACTTTCAATTCCCGGTCCGGTTCGTTCGCCTGATTTTTTTCAAACCACTCCACCGCTTGCCGCTTTAATGCAGTCAACGCTTGATTGATGGTATCCAAATCATCTATTCCGGTCATAACCGTCTCAACAAAGTCCTTACTCATATCCGCAAACAATAAACCCAAGCTGGAAAACAAACCTGGAAAACGGGGGATGACCACCCGGAACACCGATAATTGTTCCGCCAGCTCCACGGCGTGCAGGGGACCCGCTCCCCCGTACGCCATCAGCACGAAATTCCTGGGGTCATACCCCCGGGCCACCGAAATCACTCGCAGAATCCTCAGCATGTTGACGTTGGCGATATCTATAATGCCGGAAGCGGCCTCTTCCGTATTCATATCCAGCTGCCCACATAACTTGTTTTCAACCGCGGTCTTTGCCGGACTATCATCCAGTTTCATTTCTCCGCCGAGAAATCCTTCCTTGCTCAGCCGTCCCAGTAAAAGGTGTGCATCGGTCACAGTGGGCTGTTCTCC
>CAYRTV010000269.1:0-4448 GCA_964427225.1 uncultured Eubacteriales bacterium | reverse complement strand
AATAATAGCCTTAAAGCTGGAATCGTTTCCTTTCTCCGGCTATCCTTTTACAAAACCATAAGGATGTGTAAAAATACATCCTCAAGGAATGGAAAATGGAAATAAAAAATACAATATCCGCTTATATTTTTGATATGGACGGTGTGATCACCAAAACCGCCCGGGTCCACGCACAGGCCTGGAAAGAGATGTTTGATGAATTCATAAAGGAGCAGACCCCGGAAAACGAGGATTACGAACCGTTTGGTAAACAATCGGATTATCTGAAGTATGTCGACGGCAAACCCCGCTACGACGGGGTGCGGAGCTTCCTTGAATCCAGGGGAATCGAATTGCCGTACGGGACCTCGGAAGATCCTCCCGGGAAAAAGACAATCTGCGGCCTGGGAAACCGCAAAAACGAAATGTTCCACAAGGTGATCAGAGAAAACAGAGTCGAGATTTTTCCCGAAAATATTCAATTCATCAAAGACTTGAGACAAAAAAATATCCCGACCGCCGTAATATCCGCCAGCAAGAACTGCCAAGAAGTCCTTCAGGCCGCCGGAGTGGAGGATCTATTTGACGTGCGGGTTGACGGCATCATCTCAGCGGAACTGGGACTGCAGGGTAAACCTCATCCGGATATTTTTCTCGAGGCGGCCCGCCGCCTTCGCAAAAAACCAGCGGAATGCGCCGTCATTGAAGATTCTCAGGCTGGAGTGGCGGCCGGGAAAAAAGGCGCCTTCGGATGGGTTATCGGCATCAATACCGGCGGCCAGCGGGAAGAGCTGGAAAATAGCGGAGCAGATATTGTAGTGGAAACATTAAATGAAGTTACTCCCGGCGAAAAAGAAACCATCAGCGGACGGGCCCTTACTGAACTCCCCTCGGCCTTGGAAGAATTCGGGCGGATAGAACAGCAAATAGAGGCCAACCTGCCGGTTTTTTACCTGGATTATGACGGCACTCTGACTCCGATTGTCCGCCGCCCGGAATTGGCGGTGCTGGCTCCGGATATGGAAGTCCTGCTGCGGCGGCTGGGAGACCTAACGCCCACAGCAGTGGTCAGCGGACGGGATTTGCAGGACGTCAAAAAATTAGTCGGCATTAAAGAAATAACATATGCCGGCAGCCATGGTTTCGATATTTCCGGGCCGGGTATTTCTTATCAGCACGGCAAGGAATTCAAGCCTGATTTAGACCAAGCGGAAACAGAGCTGAAACCTAAGATAGAAGCGGTTCCCGGTGCTTTTATCGAACGTAAAGGATTTTCGATCGCCATCCATTACCGAGAAAGCGATGAATCCGATATACCTAAGGTTCAGCGAGCGGTTGAAAATATCGCATCCACACATGAACGCCTGCGGATGTCTTCAGGAAAAAAGATTTTTGAACTGCATCCCGACATTGACTGGAATAAGGGAAAAGCCTTGCTGTGGCTCCTGAAAAAGATGGAACTGGACTTGCCGGACACGCTGGCTTTTTATATCGGAGATGATACCACCGATGAAGACGCTTTCCGTGTGCTTCAGGAAGAGGGAATTCCTATTGTAGTCGGAGAGGATTCCCGTAAAAGCCGGGCCCATTACAGGCTCAATAACACCGAAGAAGTCAAATTATTTTTCCAAAAAGTTATCGAACTATTAGAGAGGAAACAAGCATGAATATATGGGTTTTTGGTTACGACGGATTTGATCCTGAAAAAGAAAAGCTTAGAGAAGCGTTGTGTGCAACCGGCAACGGTCACTTTGTGACCCGGGGCGCCGCGCCGGAGGCGTCAGCCGGAGAGATTCATTATCCCGGAACCTATATGGCGGGCGGCTATAACCGCTTGAAAACCAAAATTAAAGAACGCGTTATCGAAAACGAAGACCTGGTTAATATGCCCAACTGGCTGCCGTTATCCTTCCGTATCAATGATGGAAAATGGTTCTCATTGTCGGAAGTGGATATTTTATCTTATCGACAGGAACTGGACATGCGGAAAGGCATTCTTCACCGGACTATCCGGTTCCGCGATGATAAAGGGCAGCGCACCCAGCTTAAAGAGCGCCGGTTTGTGCATATGGCCAATCATCATCTCGCCGGCCTGCACACGGTTTTAAAATCCGAAAACTGGGCGGGAACTTTGGAAATCCGCTCCGCTTTAGACGGCCGGGTTATTAATGACGGCGTCGCACGGTACCGGGACTTAAACAGCCGGCACTTAGCGCCGGTCCTGACTGAATCCAGAAATGAAATCATCCATCTCAAAGTTCAGACTATTCAATCGCTTATTCAAATTTCCGAATCGGCGCGGACACATGTCAAGCGAAACGGGAATAAAGCCGTCCCGGAGCGTTCAGTCGTTGAAGAGAAAAGTTGTATCGCCCATCATCTCAAATTGGATGTCGCGAAACAGGACACCATTGAAATTGAAAAAATCGTATCCTTTTATACGTCCCGGGACCGGGCTATTTCCGAGCCTTCGCTCGAATCCATAAAAGAAGTGCAAAGAGCAGAGAATTTTGACGAGCTGCTGCGGACGCATACCACAGCTTGGGAAGAATTATGGGACCATTATGCCATCGATATCGACCTGTCCCCCAATCAGAGGGAAAGCCGGCAGGAGCAAATCGTGCATCTGTATACCTTTCATTTGCTGCAAACCTGCTCCCTGCATTCCCGCGATATGGACGTGGGGGTTCCTGCGAGAGGCTGGCACGGCGAGGCATACCGCGGCCATATATTCTGGGATGAATTATTTGTTTTCCCCATTCTTACTTTAAGAACCCCGGAAATCACCCGGTCTCTGCTGATGTACCGCTACCGGCGCTTAAATGAGGCGCGGCGCATGGCCGAAGCCGCCGGTTTCCGCGGCGCCATGTTTCCATGGCAAAGCGGATCGGACGGCCGCGAAGAAAGCCAGATTCTCCATCTCAACCCCAAATCCGGGAACTGGATACCGGATAACTCGCGGCTGCAGAGGCATGTCAATGCCGCCATCGTCTATAACATGTGGCATTATTATCAAGTAAACAACGATGTGGATTTTTTAACGTTTTACGCTTCGGAAGTGATTCTTGAAATCGCCCGTTTTTTCGCCGATCTATCCGAATATAATGCCGAACTCGACCGTTACGAGATCAAAGGTGTTATGGGGCCGGACGAATACCATGACAGCTATCCGGATGCGGACAAGCCGGGGCTGGACAACAACGCCTATACAAATATTATGGCGGTTTTGGGCATGAACCCCCCCCTCGGAAACCCAAAAAACTTTGACTTCGACCGCAGGCGGGGCTTATTCCTCCCCCACAACCTCAAACAGGAAGAAATCGACGAATGGGACCGGATTCGGCGTAAGATGCGGGTGGTCTTTATCGATGAAGACATTATCGCTCAGTTTGAGGGCTACGATAAATTAGAAGAATTCGATTGGGAAGCGTACCAAGAAAAGTACAGTGACATTCAGCGGCTCGACCGGATATTGGAAGCG
Source organism: uncultured Eubacteriales bacterium (assembly GCA_964427225.1). Classification (GTDB taxonomy): domain Bacteria; phylum Acidobacteriota; class Aminicenantia; order Aminicenantales; family Aminicenantaceae; genus CAYRTV01. Next base: position 988 of record CAYRTV010000269.1, on the reverse strand, counting down.
GAAGATGACACCCCCAACCGGTATAAAGCCTCCAAGCAGGCTGATGTCGTGATGCTGTTTTATCTTTTTTCGGCCGAAGAGCTGGAAGGCATTTTTAAAAAATTGGGCTATGGTTTTTCTCCTGATATCATCCCCAAAAATATCGAATACTATATGCGTCGGACATCCCACGGTTCGACTCTGAGCCGGGTGGTGCATTCCTGGGTTATGGCCCGTTCCGACCGGACCAAATCCTGGGACTTGTTTAATGAGGCTCTAAAGAGCGATGTGGCCGATGTCCAAGGCGGCACCACGCCGGAGGGCATCCATTTGGGCGCGATGGCCGGAACCATTGATTTGATACAACGCTGCTACACCGGCATATGGATCCGCAATGATATCCTCTGGATCAATCCCGATCTGCCGGAAAAACTGGCGCGGCTTAAGATGAAAATATATTTTTTGGGCCATTCCCTCCGGTTGGAAGTGACTCAGAAAAAAATGAAAATTCAATCGTTGAAATCTCCGGCGCCGCCCATCAGAATCGGAATCAACCAGCATATCATCGAATTGGCCACCGAAGAAGAAAAAGAATTTGAGTTGCCCATTGTGTAAAAACTCTCATTTTTAAATTCTGTTCAGCCGCACAAATTCACGTATTTTATTATTAAATCAACAAAAAAATACTTTTCTTTACACAAAAACCCCCTTTTTTTTCATAAAACCCTCAATTTTTTTTCATCTGATTCGACTCAATATATAGAGCTGTTCGGTATCAAACATACCATATGGAGGTGCAGAATCGATATAAGTTGTTATTATTGAACGATTTACGAGATATTTTTCTTGACAAGGCGAAAATTTTAATTTAATTTTTAAAAGCGGCCTTGGATGAAAACAATGAGGGGAACATTTATTTGTTGGTCAAGCTAACCTGCCAACACTAGTGTTTTCTCTTTCAAATCATCCTGGGATCGCAATCAGGAGGTACTTATGAGAAAAAGAACCA
>CAYRTV010000268.1:0-4463 GCA_964427225.1 uncultured Eubacteriales bacterium | reverse complement strand
GCGGAAAGTTATTGATGTCAATTTAACCGGCAGTTTTCTATGTGCCCGGGAAGCCGCCCGGGAATTTATCCGCCGGGGTGTGGATGAGCAAAGGTCAAAAGCAGCCGGAAAGATCATTTTTATCAGCTCGGTCCATGAGGTCATTCCCTGGGCGCATCATTGCAATTATGCCGCTTCTAAAGGAGGGATGAAGCTGTTTATGAAATCCATCGCCCAGGAATTGGCTTCCCAAAAAATCAGGGTGAACAGCATTGCTCCCGGTGCAATTAAAACCCCGATAAATAAAAGGGCTTGGGAGGATCCGGAAAAAGTAAAGGAATTGCTCAAACTGATTCCCGCCAACCGGGTTGGAGTCCCTAAAGATATTGCCAAGGCGGCCGTATGGCTGGCTTCGGATGAATCGGATTATGTTCACGGCGCCACCATTTTTGCCGATGGCGGCATGACTTTATATCCCGGATTCGCCACCGGCGGATAATGTATAACAACTTTTACTCTCTTTAGTACGTATTACATAGTGATATGGTGAGGTGTATACAGAATGACAAGAATGAATATCAAGGAGGAACAAAATGAAAACATGGACGCGGAGGTCCTTTATTAAGACCTCGGCCACAGCGGCGGCCGCCGGATTCGTCTTGCCCATGCTGAACAGTCATATTTTTGGTCTGGCTCAGGTTAAAGCCGACGGTTATTTTGAACGCGAATTTGGTATCAGTGATGAACTGTGCCGTGAAGTTTTGGCGGGAGCACTATCCAAGGGCGGTGATTTTGCAGATCTCTTTTTTGAGCATACCATCAGCAACTGGATCATGCTTGAAGACGGTAAGGTCAACCGGGCCTATGGCGATATCGCCTTGGGTGTGGGTATCCGCACCGTCAGCGGTGACCAGGTCGGATACGGTTTTACTCAAGAACTGAGAAAAGATTCCATGCTGAAAGCCGCAGCCACAGCAGCCACCATCGCTTCATCCAGTCCCGGAAAACCCCAGGGAAAATTTAAAAACTTACAGACCAGTAATTATTATCCCCTGGACAGGCTGCTCACCAGTATCCCCCTGGATTCCAAGCTGCCTTTGGTCAAAAACCTGAATGAAAAATGTTTTTCCCTGTCCCCCTTGGTTCGCAAAGTCAATATCAGTTTTCATGATCAGCAGAAAAGAGTGCTGATTGTTACCAGTGATGGGGTTAAAGCGGAGGATCTGCGTCCCCGCAATTATTTGTCGGCTTTTGTAGTGGCGGAAAAGGACGGACGCTACGAACAGGCCGGCTGGAACATGGGCGGACGCCGGGATTTTTCCTTTTATACTCCGGACGTTATCAACCGCATTGCCGATAAGGCGGTCAGCCAGGCCGTAGTTTTATTTGATGCGGTGCAGCCGGCGGCCGGCGAATTTCCTGTGGTATTGGGACCCGGCGTTTCAGCGGTCCTCCTGCATGAAGCTATCGGCCACGGCATGGAAGCGGATTTTAACCGCAAGAATATCTCCACTTACAGCACCATGATCGGAAAGAAAGTGGCGGAGCCGTTTGTGACGATTGTGGATGACGGCACCGTTCCCCATTTAACCGGATCTCTGAATGTGGATGATGAGGGAACACCCGGCCAGGAGACGGTTCTGGTAGACAAAGGAATTCTGACCAGTTATATGCACGATAAAATTTCATCCAAATATTACAACATCAAACCAACCGGAAACGGAAGGCGGCAAAGCTATCAGCATTATGTTCAGCCGCGGATGCGCAACACCATCATGCTGGCCGGACAGGAAGCCCCTGAAGATGTGATCAAGGCCGCCGGCGACGGAATCTACGTGGAGAGCGTCAGCAACGGCCAGGTGAAGATCGGAGAAGGGGACTTCGCGTTCTATGTTTCGCAGGGCCGCAAGATTGAAAACGGCAAGCTGACAGCCCCCATTAAAGATATCAATATCATGGGCAACGGCCCCAAGATGCTGAAAAACACCATCATGGTCGGAAACGACCTGAAATTGGCTGAAGGCGGCGGAGGCGCTTGCGGCAAAGGCGGTCAGGCGGTTCCCTGCAGTTTCGGACAACCCACGGCCTTGGTCAAATCACTGACTGTGGGCGGGAGAACCCGTTAAGAGGAGATGGCAATGAATAAAGAAATGAAAAACTTAGCGGAATGGACGATTAAGACGGCGAAATCCCTGGGTGCGGATGCCTGCGGTGTTTCCATCAATCAAAACCGGACGGTTGAGATCAGCTACCGGAAGCAAAAACCGGAAAACATCAAGGAAGCCTCTACCCGAAATTTGGGGGTAAACCTGTATGTGGACGGCCGTTATTCCTCGCAAAGCACCTCGGATCTAAGGAAAGACGCGCTTAAGGAATTTCTGGGAAGCGCCATCGGCACCACCAAATGGCTGGCGGAAGACCCCTTCCGCACCCTGCCGGACCCCAAGTATTACCAAGGCCGCGCTGATAAAGACCTGGCGCAGGTTGATCCCGCTTATCCCAAGTTTTCACCGGAAAAACGGCATGAATTGGCTCAGGCGGTGGAAAAAGCCTGTCTGAAGGCAGGCGGGGAGAAAACCATTTCCGTTACCGCGGAAGAACAGGATGTCCACAGCCAGTCCCTGATGATGACCAGCAATGGATTTGAAGGCTTTTCTGAAGCCACGGTGTATGTGGCCGGTGCCAGCATGACCGCACAGGGAGAAGGAGACCGGCGGCCCAATGGATACCATTACATTGTAACCATGGCCCAAGATGACCTGCCGTCCCCTGATGAGATCGGGAAAGAAGCCGCCCAGAGAACTCTATCTTTACTGGGCGCCAAGAAACTGAAAACGGAAACCCTGCCCATTATTATAGAAAACCGCAGTGTTCCCCGGATTTTCGGCGGATTCATGACCGCTATGTTCGGGCGCAGCATTCAGCAGAAGCAGTCTTTCCTGGCGGATAAAAAAGGAAAAAAGATCGGCAGCAGGATATTTTCCCTGGTGGATGATCCTTTTATTAAAAAAGGCCTGGGAAGCCGGCTTTTTGACGGCGACGGATTTGCCGCGAAAAAAAGGACCATGATTGAGGCCGGTGTGCTCAAGGATTTCTATATCGATTGGTATTACAGCCGCAAGCTGGACATGGAGCCCACCACAGGCAGCCCGTCCAACCTGGTTGTTCCTCCCGGCAAACGTTCGGTTAAAGAGATCATGAAGGATCTGGGACGCGGAATCTTTATCACCGGGTTTATCGGAGGCAATTCCAATCCCACAACCGGTGATGCCTCTATCGGCATTGTGGGCCACCTTTTTGACGGCGGAGACATTATTCATCCGGTCACGGAAATGAATATTGCCAGCAATCACCTGGAATTCTGGAACAAGCTGGTTGAAGCTGCCGATGATTCCTGGATTTATTCCCAGCAGCGCTTCCCGAGCCTGGTGTTTGAGGATATTGTGGTGGCGGGGGTCTAAATCAAAAATCAAAAATTAACAATCAAATATGACCTCCTTTCTTTTATCTTTGTCATTCTGAAAAGCGGAGCGACCATTATGCCCATCCTGAGCGGAGCGAAGGATCCCAAACGGCCATACAGGAGTGAAAAGTTAAAAGTAAAAAGTGGCCATTGTCATCCTGAGGCCTGCGGCAGCAGGCCGTGAGGATCTTAGACTGCTTCGCCTGATGAAACAGCTCCGTTTTAAAAAACGAGGCACCCTGAGATTCCCGTCGCTCTGCTCCGGGAATGACAATGGGAGCGGATGCTCGCGCAGCGAGCCGACTGAATAGACCGAACAGACTGAATAGACTGGATTGATTGTCATCCTGAGCGCAGCGAAGGATCCCAAACGGCTTCGGCAGAGGAATCGACTTCGACTTATATGGATGAAGCAATGCGGGATCCTTCGGGCGTTAACCCACCCTCAGGATGATAATGGGGGTGAAGGCTGAAGCTGAGTTACTTTAGATCCCTGCTCCCGGGCTTTATCGCCTGGCTGCCTTGCTCGCACAGCGGACAATCATCCGGATCGTAATTCTGCACATCCATCTGGAAGAGCGAATAATACGGCACGCCGAACTGGATCTTGCCGCCGCTGCGGTCCACGATGGACGTGACCGCCAAAATATCTCCCCCCATATTGGTTACGGCTTTGATCAGCTCTTTGACCGAGCCGCCGGTGGTGGTGACGTCCTCCGCCACCAGGATTTTTTCGCCGGGATTGACCTTAAATCCGCGCCTGAGTGTCATGCTCCCGCCTTCCCGTTCGGTGAATATATTTCGGACACCCAATTGGCGGGCCAGTTCATAACCGAAGATAATGCCGCCGACGGCTGGGGAGACGACCAAATCAATCTCCACATCCCGGAAGTGGCGGGCGATGTCTCGGCAGAGCTTTTCGGAATGTTCCGGATATTGGAAAATCTGGGCGCATTGAAAATAAGTTGCACTGTGGAGCCCGGATGTGAGAATAAAGTGTCCTTCCAACAGCGCTCCGGTT
>CAYRTV010000267.1:0-4478 GCA_964427225.1 uncultured Eubacteriales bacterium | reverse complement strand
TCCTTTTTGTGGTATAACACCAGTGACAACGGGGTATAAACTCCTGGAATCCCGGTGAAGATAGCGGAAAAGGAACCATCCAGCGGCAGATCCCAACAGAAAAAGCCCCAATACCGCTGAAATATCAGCGGATAAAGCCAAAGCCGGGCCCAGATAGTACCCCAGCAGCGCTCCGGCTACGGCACCTAAAAGCATACCGCCGAACAGTTGGATGAGGTGACGGTTATATGTGGTTTCGGGAATATCAAGCCGGACAGTATCTCCGGGGGCAGCGCCCGCTTGATTCAATGCCTTAAGGGAGCTTTTTTCTTGTTTTCCCGAGCCGCACAGGTCTTTGGCGGAACAATCCCCACAAGCATCAAGACAGGATACCTCAACTTCAGCCAATTCCCCGCGGGTGGAAATCACAATTCCTTCATCTTTCATCTTCCACTCTCAACCGGCCGATGGCCCCGGTCGGACATTTTTCAATTTTTTTAATTTGTCCCGGTTCTATTTTTTTATAATCTTTGATATCAGCCAAATTATTTTCGACCACAATAGCATTCGGACTGGCCTTGGCGCAGATTCCGCAGGCGATACAGGCGTTTTTGCAGGCCTTCTTGGCGGCGGGGCCGCGGTCGAGGGACCGGCAGTAAACCAGGATATTCTGAGAATAAGGGTGCAGTTCAAATAAATTACGCGGACAAGCGTCCACACATTTTCCGCAGGCAGTGCATTTATTTTCATCTACAACCGGCAACCCGTCAGGCTCCATGGTTATGGCATCAAAAGGACAAGCTTTGACGCAATCACCGAAGCCGAGGCATCCGTAAACACATTGCTTGTTGCCGCCGACTAAGTGCCCGGCCTCACAAGTGGTGATTCCGATATATTGCCCTCTGGATTTAGCGGCTTCATTATCGCCGCGGCAGTGGAGGCGCGCCACTTTCTTGACAGACTCGGTCGACTTGACCCCCATAATGCCGGCGATTTGTTGGGAGACTTCATTTCCTCCCACCGGGCATCCCGACGGCTCGACTTTGCCGGCTGCGACGGCCTGAGCAAAGGCATGGCAGCCGGAATACCCGCAAGCGCCGCAATTGGCCTGCGGCAGAATTTCGGAAATTTTTTCGACTTTCGGATCCTCTTCAACTTTTAATTTTTGGTAGGCAACAGCCAGGCCCATTGAGAAAAGCAGGCCCAGCGCGCCCATAGTTATGATCGGTATTAATATATCCATTATTGTATCATCCCTGAAAATCCGGTGAAGGCTATAGCCATTATACCGGCGACGATTAATGCGATTCCGGCTCCTTTAAGCGGTTGGGGAACATCCGCCATGTCCAATTGTTCCCTGATTCCTGCCATCAGAACAATGGCCAGCGTAAAGCCCAGTCCGGACCCGACCCCGAAGACTACAGTGGTGATAAAATCATATTCTTTCAGTGCGGCCAGCAGGGCCAATCCCATTATAGCACAATTGGTAGTGATGAGAGGTAGATAGATACCCAGGGCTTGATATAAAGGAGGGCTCATTTTCCGGATAAACATTTCTACCAGCTGCACCAGGGAAGCGATGACCAAAATAAACGCAACAATTTGAAGGTAACCGAGATTGTAAGGAATGAGAATCCAATGGTTGATCATCCATGAAACCACAGCCGTGATGGTCATAACGAATGTTACCGCCATGCCCATGGAAAATGCTGAATCGATCTTTTTGCTGACACCCAAAAAAGGACAGATACCCAGGAAATAATACAGAACGAAATTGTTTACGAAAATTGCCAGTATCAATATGGTGAAAAGATCCATCACGCACTCCTGGTTTTAAACTTATTCTCGATTATCATGAAAAGGCCCAGCAGAATTCCCAAGGTTATAAATGCTCCTCCCGGAAGAATCATGATGATCCAGGGCTTAAACCAGCTTCCCAAGATTTGATTGCCCAATATGGCACCGGTACCCAGCAGTTCCCGGACAGTGCTTAATATCATCAGCGCCAGGATGAAACCGGTTCCCATTCCCAGGGCATCGATAAAAGCACGCCCTGCGGAATTCTTGGAAGCAAATGCTTCCTGCCGGCCGAGGATAACGCAGTTAACCACGATAAGCGGGACATACGGCCCCAGCGCTTTGGAGATGGGAGGAAAATATGCCGCCAACACCCGGTCCGCTATAGTCACAAAGGAAGCGATGATAACGATATAGCTGGCAATCCGGACCTGGCTGGGAATCAATCTTTTTATGGAGGAAACCACCAGCGAGCTCATGATCAAAACAAAAGTGGTTGCCAATCCCATCGCGATGCCGTTTATAAGGGCGTTGGTGACCGCCAGGACGGGGCACATCCCTAAAAGCTGGCGGAAAACCGGATTTTCATTCCAAAGTCCTTTCAGATATTCTCCTGATATGCTTTTTTGTGCCATTTTATTCCTCGTTTCCCAGCTGTCCCTCTTGCTTGAGTGTTTTCATGCTTTCCAAAGCCTGGTTGACAATATCAACGACTTTCTGGGCGGATATCGTAGCTCCGGTAATGGTATTGACTTGATTTGATTCCAATTGTCCGGGAGAATCCACCGCCGGTTTCCGCAGCTCCAAGGGCTGTTCGGCGCCGCGGTTTTCCCAATAGCGGAGATATTCCTGTTCAGATGTGATTTTAGCTCCCAATCCCGGAGTTTCCGTTTGATCTAAAATGGTCAGATCATAAATTTTCGAAACCGAAGAATCGATTCCGACCATCACAGTGATAATGTCCTGGAAACCGGTGCCGGAGTTGTACAGGGCATACCCGACTTGATTTCCTTCCTGATCCAGTCCGGCGTAAACGGTCAGGTCTTCTCCTTCGTAAACAATATCGCCCGAAACGGCACCGGGAATAACTTCGGTTAGGGCACGGTTAATCTCGTCCAGCCTGTTCTGCTCAATGCGGCCCTCGGTCAGTATTCCGACAATAGCGAGAAAGGATCCGCTGACAAGCCCTACCACCGTTAAAACCACAATCATTCTGGCGGTGAGGTTCATTGGCCCCTCCTTTCTCCCAGAATTTTGGGCCGCATATACCGGTTAAGAAGGGGAACAAATGTATTTATGAACAGGATGGAGAACATAACTCCTTCAGGAAAACCGCCGAATAACCGTATCAATCCAATCATAAGCCCGATGCCTAGAGCATAAATCCAGGTGGCTCCGGGTGCGAAGGGAGAGGTCACCATATCGGTGGCCATGTAAAACGCCCCGATTATGAGTCCGCCGGCGAGGATATGGAAAAGGGGGGATGCGTATTGTGAGGGATCTGCAAGCCAAAAAATCCCTGTAAATACGGTCAAAATCCCGATGATGCCCGCTGGAATGCGCCAGTCGATTGCTTTCCTGAAAAGCAAAAAAGCGGCGCCCAGCAGCAAGGCTGCAGCGGATGTTTCTCCGAGACAGCCCCCGGTGTTGCCCCAAAACAAATCTTTCAATGGAGTCAGGGTGCCTTCAGTCAGGGCATTTTCAAATTTTAGGCTTCCCAGCGGCGTGGCAAAAGTGGCCGTATCCACGGAAAGGGTTGCCGGGGGCATCCAGGTGGTCATCGCTACGGGAAAAGCGATTTGGAGGAATGCCCGCCCCACCAGGGCGGGATTGAAAATATTATGACCCAGTCCGCCGAACAGCTGCTTTCCGAGCGCCATGGCGGCGACAGCGCCGATGATCACCAGCTCCCAAGACAAACCAGGGGGAAGGGTCATAGCCAGTAATAAACCCGTTATTACTGCGGATCCATCCCATAGAGCAGACATAGGTTTTTTCCGGACCTTAAGAAAAACAGCTTCCGTTGCCAGGCAGGCGCCGACGCTTAAAATATAAACAAGCAGCGCATGGAACCGGAAAAAATACAAAGAGGCAAAGACCGCCGGCAACAGGCTTATGACAACGGCATACATGATTTTCGGGACGGAGTCCCGGTCACGAAAATGGGGAGACGACTTGATTATGAAATTATTGTTGCTCATGAGGAACTCTTTTTTCGCTTTTCGCTTGCAATGAAATTTTTACCCAAGCGCATCCAATGCACCAGAGGAATTTGAGACGGACAGATATACTGGCAGCATCCGCATTCCACGCAATCCATGATTCCCCACTGCTCCGCTTCGCTCATCAGTTCGTATTTGGTGTATTTCATTAATTGAGTGGGGGCCAGTTTCATAGGACAATGCTCGACACAGCGGCCGCACCGGATACAGGGGAATTCTTCCGGAACGCCGCTTTCTTCCCAGGCCAGGATTCCGGAGGTTCCTTTTATAACCGGAACACCGGCGGTCCATTGGGCCAGACCCATCATTGGTCCGCCCATGATCAGGAGATTGCTGTTTTCTTTCAGTCCGCCGCAAAAATCGATGGCATGCTGAAACGGAGTCCCGATCCGGATCATCAGATTCTTCGGCTGCTGAATTCCCCAGCCCGAAACCGTGACAGCGCGCTGATAAAGGGGGATGCCGTCAGCCACGGCATCC
>CAYRTV010000266.1:0-4500 GCA_964427225.1 uncultured Eubacteriales bacterium | reverse complement strand
GAGATCGTTTCACGTGACTGGAGTTCAGACGTGTGCTCTTCCGATCTCGTATCCACGGCGGAGCACATCAATCATCCGGTCGCCTATGCCAAAGGGATGAAAACTTTGGACCAATATGTATATCTTTATATCCTCGCAGATCAATATGCGCGAATGGAGCGTCAGGAAAAAGCTCTCGCTTATTTTGAAAGGGCTTACCGCGCAAATCCGGAATATAAACAAGGGCTGGTTCAATTTGCTAATTTTCTTTTTGCCCGGGAAAATTTCCAGCGGATCCTTGAGCTGGTGGAGCCATTATCCGGAACGGAAGAATTGACATTCGAATATCATCTACTCAAAGGCAAGGCCTTGATGGGGATGGGCCGTTTTGCCGAAGCAATAGAAGCGTTGCAGGCCGGTAATCAAATTTACAATAGTGATGTCGGACTCTTGAATTCGCTCGGAATCTGCTATTACAGGACCGGCCAGGTTGAGCAGGCTCTGGATGCCCTCAATTCATCTCTGCGGCTTGACCCTGATCAGCCGGAAACAAAAAAGCTGGTCGAAAAGCTTAAAAAATAAACCAGATTGGTTCTTATATATCCGGCAGATAAAACGAAACCACTTTTGGTTCCGTCATTTCCTGCAGCGCAAATTTGAGGCCTTCCCGGCCTAGGCCCGAATTCTTGACTCCGCCGAACGGCATGGAATCCAGGCGATAATCGGTGGAGTCATTGATCATCACTCCGCCGCAGTCGAGCTCATACGCGGCTTTAAATGCCGTATCCAGGTTCTTGGTGAAAACAGCGGCATGCAGGCCGAAATTGACCGAATTCGCCTTTTCAATGGCTTCGTCCAAATCTTTTACCGGATACAAATTGACTGTGGGGCCAAAAACTTCGTCATAGTGAATGACAGCATTTTCCGGCACGTTTTCCAACACCGTGGGTTCCAGCAAGGCCCCGTCCCGCTTGCTGCCGAACAGCACCCGGGCGCCTTTGTCGACCGCATCCTGAATCCATTGTTCCACCCGCTTAGCTTCGTCTTCGGTGATCATGGGGCCCATATCGGTTTCTTCTTTCATCTTATCGCCTATTTTGTAAGCGGCGGTTTTTTGAATAAAGAGATTCTTAAAATCATCATACATATCTTCATGAATATAAAGCCGCTGCACCCCAATGCAGTTCTGCCCGGCCGCCCAAAAAGAGCCGGAAACACACGATTCCACCGACCATTCCAGGGCAGCGTCTTTCCAGACAATAACCGGTGAATCCGAACCTAATTCCATTCCCATTTTTTTCAACCCCGCTAAACCGGCAATCCGTTCCCCGGCTTCAACACCGCCGGTAAAGGAAACCATGCGGGGCCGCTTGTCTTTGACTAATACATCTCCGATTTTGCTTCCGTGGCCGGTAATGACCTGCAGAACGTTCGGGGGAAGACCCGCGTCTTCAAAAGCTTCGGCTAATTTGAGTGCTGAAAGCGGGGTGACAGTCGCCGGTTTGAGAACCACGGCATTCCCACCGGCGATGGCGGGTCCCAGCTTATGCGCCACCAAATTAAGGGGGTCATTAAACGGCGTTATAGCCAGGATAATGCCGACAGGGAAACGGTAATAGTAGCCTCTCCGCTGTTCTCCACCGGGAAAGGAATCAAACGGGATGGTCTCACCCAAAATGCGCTTGGATTCTTCTGCAGCCACGGTCAAAGTATTCACGCACCGGGATGCTTCCTTGCGGGCTTCGCGGATGGTTTTGGATCCCTCCCGGGCGATTATTTTGGCGAATTCTTCCTGCCGCTCTGACACAATGGCCGCTGTTCTAAAAAGAATCTGCGCCCGGTCATACGCCGTCATTTTTTTGGCGGCCTGAAATCCCTCTTCCGCCGCGGTATATGCTTTATCAACATCCTCCGCCGAGGCCGCCGGTACGGTGTCAATCACCCGGCCGTCGAATGGATCGGTCACATCGATCTTTTCGTCCCGATCGACCCATTCCCCATTTATTAGCATCTTCATTCCCGCCTCCTTTCCAATCACCTGAACCATTCCTTTGAAAATAAATATTCCATGTCATACTGATGAGCGACGCGACGTGAGAATCTCCTGCTGATTCGCCGGGAGAGAAGGAACCGATTCCTTCGGCGAAGCACTCTAAAATCCCCACTGCAGCTAACGCGGCCTAGTGGTGACACAGAATAATATTTAATTATATAGGATTCTCAAGCAGAAAACACATAGCGGCTCAATTTTTTCTGGTTCTTCGGGTTAGAAGATTTTTTTGCAGACAGACTCGTATATGGATAGATCCAGTCGGCAGGAGCGGAGGAGCGGCCGGTCGCGGAGGATGTCAAATGCTGGTCCTGAAGCCACGATTTTGCCGTCTTTGAGTATCCCGATCCGGTCGCAGCACGCAGCAACGGGGATGATTTCCTGGGATACGATAATGACCGTTGCGGACAGCCCGCTGATGATGTGCAGCAGCTGCTCCACCATCGCCGGATCCAGATTGGAAAAGGGCTCGTCAAAAGCGACAATCTCCGGCCGCATAACCAGGACTGTCGCCAGGGCCACCCGTTTTCTTTCTCCAAACGATAAATGGTGGGATGCTTTTTTTTCATAACCTTCCAGCCGCATTTCCCGCAGCGTTTCATCCACCCGCCGGCGGACCTCTTCCCGGTCCAAACCCATATTGATAGGTCCGAAGGCCACATCTTCCTCCACTGTGGGATTAAACAGCTGGTCATCCGGATTCTGAAATACAAGCCCCACTTTCCTGCGGATCTCCCGGGCTGTATTTTTATTCACTTCCACCCCGCTGGTCCTGACAATTCCTTCGCCATGAAGCAGCCCGTTTAGATGAAGCAATAAAGTAGATTTTCCCGCACCGGAAGGCCCGATAATGCCGACCCGCTCTCCTTTGTTTATGGACAGATTGACTCCATTAAGAACAGGGTGGGCTGCATCATATTTAAATGTCAAATCGACGATTTCGACATACCCGTTTTGATCACTCATAATCCGAATCTAACTCCAGTAAAACTTATGACAACAACACCCAAAAAAATCCAATCCGCTGTATGCAAACGGAAGGCGTCATATTCAGGGAACTCTCCTGTAAATCCCCGCGCCAGCATGGCATTGTAAATATCCTGTGCTCTTTTCTTCCCGCGGAGGAAAATCAATGCCGCCTGATTCCCGTAAATCCGGAATGAACTGGTCCGGGGCTTTCCTGCAAGCCGGCAGACACGGGCCCGGTTGGTACGCAAGCGTTCATCATTTAATATGAAAATATACCGGTACATCAAGGCGGACATAATACCCAGGACCGGCGGAAACTTCAATGTGCGCAGCCCTTTCAGCAGGCGGTGAAATTTTTCCGTCGATGTCAATAATGTAAGCAGAATAATCGCCGCATATGCCTTTAATAAAATAGAAAGCGGATGATAGAGCCACAATTCCCGGGACAAGGGAGCAGTTTCCTGGCTTAGGACATAGGACAATGGCAGCACGCCGGCGGCCATAATAATAAATGGGGAGGCGATAAGGCAGCGTTTGAAAACATAAACAAACGGAATCCGGCCGGCCAAGGTCAATCCGATAATTAATACATAGTAAAACGGAAACGCTGACATATCCCCGCGGGGCTCCGATACAACCGCGATAACAGCCATCAAAAAACAAACAAGCTTGACCCGGGCATCCCGCCGGTGAATTAAGGAGTCACCCCCGCTGTATTTATCTAAATAATCGTGTTTCAAGCGAAAGGATCTATCCCTTGGCGGACTCCTTCCGCGATTTCAAGCCGTAGAAAATGCCGGCGATACCGATCAGCAAGCTTATTCCAATCAGCGCTTTCCAGAAAACCGACAAGGCTGCCGCAGGCGGCGCTGGATTTATGTCTTCTTCTTCAATTTCCAGGTCAGCACCCGTAACCGCAAAAAAGGCGTCTTCAAGCATAATCCCCGCCTCACCCTTATGGCCGGTGCCGTCATCCACCAGCACTCGCCACTCCCCGGCCTTGTCAGGAATAAAGGCGAATTTTCCGGAAGGATCGGTTTTCCCGGATTGAAAAACCGTATCGGCTTCTCCAGGCGCATAGATGAAAACGTCGCCCCCGCTCACACCATGGTCATGGTTCCCATAATCCGCTTTGACAATCACCACCGGCGGATTTTCCGTCAGGTGGACCTCCAATTTATGGGCCTGGATCAAACCTATGCTGCAAATAAAAATAAAAGCTCCGATTAATGTTCTTTTCATTTTTTCCTCCTTAAAGCTCATGGCTAACCTCGCATTTGATTTTCTATTTTGATTCGAAAAAGATAACTTTTCACTTTTTGCTTTTTACTTTTCACTCATTTTTCTCACTAAACGAAGCAGCTTGAGACCCTTCGCCGCTTCGCTCATCAGGATGATAATGCATTGATTTCAGGTTAATAAATCCGGCTCCACTTTCCGGAAAAATTCCACAATCACCACCGTAAGAATGCCCTCGACCGCGGCCACAGCCGCATACACAC
>CAYRTV010000265.1:0-4523 GCA_964427225.1 uncultured Eubacteriales bacterium | reverse complement strand
TTTTTTATATCAAGAACCCCGTTTCATATTTTCAGGAATCAGCGAATCAATATCCCGCAGCATCTTTTTTAATTGATCGATTTCCGGCTGCAGCTTTTCTGCCGCAAATAAATCCATTTGGGAGCTGCCCTCATCCAAGCAGGATTTTTGCGCTTTCTTCAGTCTTTCCAGGGCTTGATTTATAGCGGTCCTAATTATTTGCCGGTATTCTTCGAAACGGATTACATTTTGTTTTTGGCTTTTTAATCGCGGATCGTCTTGTTTTTTGATCATTATACCTCCTTGTATCTTCTTTTCGACCGGTATCCGGTATCAAATACCACTGCCAGAATTATGCCAAAAACATGTCTTGCATCATTTGATGCATTCGCGTTTTTATTCGCGGCGAAGGAGGGCCTAAATTCTGTCTTTCCGGATTTTGTCCTATTGTGTAAAACGGATTTGTTTTGTCAGCCGGTCTATCCGGCTGGATTCAATAATGATTCTTTACTTTGTTTGCTTGGCATGAAATTTGTATACTGGATGAACATAAGGAGGTTATGTATGCTTCTGATTGAATTAGCAACGGCTTTTTTAGTGGCACTGGTCATTGCATTGATTTTTGCTTACGGATTCCGGCGGCGCGGCCTCTGGCCGGGATTCCTTTTGTTTTTTTTGATTGTTTTCCTATTTACTTGGGCGGGCGGAGTTTGGGTGACTCCTTTCGGGCCGCAGTATGCCGGTGTTCATTGGCTCCCTTTTTTAATTGTCGCCCTTGTGATCGCCTTTTTGATCGCTGCAGCGATTCCTCCCAGTTACACCAGGCCCCGCACCAGTGAAAGTGAAGATTTGCGGACAGCCCGGGCCCGGGAGGTCAGTCATTTTTTGGGCATTTTTTTCTGGATTCTCGTCGCAGTGTTGTTGGTTGCGCTTTTAGTCCGGTACTTGAGGTGAAGGAAATGTTTTTTCGGTTGATTCCCGGACAAAATTCGGGTAAAGTGAATATTCAATGAAAATGAATTTTGAAAAAAGTAAAGCAAATATATATAATCATTTTTTAAAAAAAAGGAGGTAAAGACATGAAAGTGACTGTGGACAGAGACGAGTGCACCATGTGCGGAGTCTGCTGGGATGATTGCCCGGAAGTATTTGAAGCCAACGACGACGATGATCTGACTCAAATCACCGAAGAATACCGGGTGGACGATGACCTTTCCACCGGAGAAGTACCTGAAGATATGAGAGATTGTGTCACGGAAGCCGCTGAAGGCTGCCCCGTAGAAATTATTCACATCGACTGATTTACACACCGCATCCCAATCTGATTTTCACAGGGAATCTGTTATGAGTAAACAGATTCCCTTTTTTTTTTGTTTTTTCCGGATGCAGCAGTATATGGAATAAAAGGAGTGAACCATGAAGGAATTCAAGAATCACTTTAATCCATTTGCAGAGCGCATGAAAAAGGAAGGTATCCCGGATCTTGTCATCCGTACTTTTGCTCACTATTTCAAGAAATTACTAGCGGGGGAAACAGGATTTATTCCGGAAAGAGACATCGAACCGCTTGAGACTATCCCTGATTTTAAAAAAATATCGACTCAATATAAAGACACCGGACAAAAATTAATGTCTCAAACCGTTATGATCAAATTAAATGGAGGATTGGGAACCAGCATGGGTTTAAACCGGGCAAAAAGCCTCCTGATGGTGAAAGAAGGGCTTTCTTTCCTGGACGTCACGGCCCGCCAGGCGGTGATCGACGGAATTCCGCTGGTGCTGATGAACAGTTTTAATACCCGGGATGATTCTTTGGCCCAGCTTAAGGAATACACTGAACTCAAAAAGGATATCCCCTTGGATTTTTTGCAGAATAAAGTTCCCAAAGTTCGAGTGGATGATTATTCTCCCGCAGAATGGCCGAAAAATCCTAAATTGGAATGGTGTCCTCCCGGACATGGTGATATTTATACCGCTTTGATGACGAACGGTATGCTGAATACCCTTTTAAAAAAAGGATACCGATACGCTTTTATTTCTAATGCGGATAATTTAGGCGCGGTTTTGGATATGCGGATATTGGGTTATTTCGCCGAAAAAAAGTTGCCTTTTCTTATGGAAGCCGCGACCCGGACAGCGGCTGATAAAAAAGGAGGCCATCTGGCACTCCGCAGCGACGGACAGCTTATCTTACGGGAGTCCGCCCAATGTCCCGAAGAAGACATGGATCAATTTCAGAATATATCTAAGCATAAATACTTTAACACTAATAATTTATGGATTCACCTGCCTGCGGTTAAGCAAATCATGGAAGAAAAAAACGGTATTTTAGGACTGCCCATGATTAGAAACAACAAGAATCTGGATCCCCGTGACCAGGACTCTCCGGAAGTCTATCAGCTGGAAACGGCCATGGGAGCAGCGGTAGGTGTTTTCCCGGATTCGGCTGCCCTTCATGTTCCCCGGAATCGTTTTGCTCCGGTGAAAACAACCGCGGACCTGCTGGAAGTTCGGTCGGATATTTATACTTTAACGGATTCCTACCGGATCATGGTTGCCCCGGACAGGACTTTACCCCATATTGTTATTGAACTGGATCCTGAGTTTTATAAGATAATCGATGACCTGGAGAGTCGTTTTCTTTACGGCCCTCCCTCCCTGCTGCATTGCCGAAGATTTTCGGTCAACGGCGATTTTCGTTTTGGGAAGAATACTATCTGCCGGGATAACGTTTCGCTGAAAAACGAAAATGACGAACCGGTTGAGATTCAAGAAGGCCGTCTTTTGGAAGGGGATTATACTTACGGTGAATAAAAAAGCAGCCGCCGCAGCGGACAATCTTAGGGAGGCGGCCCGCCGGCTGCGGGAAGAAACCGGCTCTCTGCGTTTTTCAAGTCCGGTCTCCATGATATATCAACCCCTGGAGTATGCATGGGAAGCTCATTCCAGGTATCTGTCCGCATATGGGCCGGGAAGGAAAAGAATCATATTTCTGGGAATGAATCCCGGTCCATGGGGAATGGCTCAGACCGGTGTTCCTTTTGGCGATGTCTATGAAGTCAGGAACTGGCTGAATATCAAAGCGGACATCGGCAAACCGGAGCCCGAGCATCCCGCCAAACCTGTCGCAGGGTTCTCCTGTCATCGTTCGGAAGTCAGCGGAAAGCGATTATGGGGGTTTTTCCGAGAGAAATATAAAACTCCCCGGCGGTTTTTTGCCCACCACTTTGTCTCTAATTATTGCCCGCTGGTCTTTTTAGAAGAAAGCGGCCGCAATCGAACTCCGGATAAACTGAAAAAGGAAGAGCGCCGGCAGCTGTTTTCCCCGTGCGATCATCATTTGAACGCCCTCTACACAATTTTGCAGCCCGACTGGATTATCGGAATCGGACGCTTTGCTGAAAAGAGATGCCGGGATGTGTTTAAAAATGAAAATGTGCAGCTGGGAGGGATTTTGCATCCCAGTCCCGCCAATCCCAGCGCCAACCGGGACTGGAACAATATTGTTGACCAGCAGTTGCGGGATATGGGCGCCTGGGATTAGGCAATTCCGGCGAAATATCTGACAGCGAACCCATCCCCCTTTTCCATCAAGCGCAGGCTGAATGTGAATCCAAGAATACGGGCTAATAATAAGTAAAGCTTAATTTTTATCCGGGATGGCTTTGTCTCTTTTCCGGTATAATCAACCCAAAACCGGTAATGTTTGAGTTCATCCTCAGAAATCTGCTGCAGAATCTTTCGATTATGCGGATCTGGAATCATTTGGTGACTCCCAGAATATACCATCCGGCTTGAATTGTTTTGTTAAACCGGACATTTTATTCAGGGAATATATACAGTTTGGCTTGGATGGGTTTAATGTCCCACGTCTTCCCAAAAATCGTCATAGCTTTCGTATTCCTTTATGATTTGATTTTTGAATTTGATGTAGACTTTTCCCAGGTCAGGGCTGTCAATGGCCAGGATATCCGGATTATTAACCAGTTCGCCTTCCAGGAAATCATTTTCCAGGGAATGATCACTGATCTTCCATAACTCGGCCTTGGAATCCTGGTCGGCGCTGACCATATAAAATCGATCCGGACGGCCGCTGAACTGAAAATAAATTTGGTACTCATCTGGACGGGTATCCTCATAACCCGGCTGCATGAGAAACCGGTTTTGGGTGTTCATCAGAATGCGCTCGATATCATATTGTTCATCCATTCAATCCTCCGTAGTTTGAAAATATCAGCTCCGCTGTTATCCTGGGGAGCGAAGCGAGGGATTCATTTTTAATCATTCGGGCGTTTTATGCACATTAATGCCAGAATCATGCCATATTTAAAAAAGCCGGATTTGAAATCAGGGCTGATCAGCTTTTGATTCGGATTTCGGAGGCCGAAGCCGAAAATGAAAGACAAAACGTTCCATAACGAGTTCCAAAACAACCAGGAATGCAATCACGGTCAGCGCCAGCAGGAAGAGCACCGCATCACTTTCTTCACTGACGCGGAATGCGAAAATCAGCGATGTTCCCACAGCCGGAGGATGAAGCCGGT
>CAYRTV010000264.1:0-4537 GCA_964427225.1 uncultured Eubacteriales bacterium | reverse complement strand
TGGACGCGCCATGGCATCCGGCTATCAAGATATCACTCAGGTCTTAATCGACTTGACTTCACAAATGATCGAAGGTGAACTGCAGGAATATTATCTGAGCGGAAATTTAAAAATTGAAGAACATGAATACCTGGATATTCTGCATAAAAAGACAGCCTCCCTTTTTTCAGCTTCCTGCCGGATGGGCGGTATCCTGGGCCGGGCTTCAACCGAGAATTTGACAAAGCTGTCGGATTTTGGAATCAATATCGGATTGGCCTTTCAAATCATTGATGACCTGCTGGATTATACGGGAAATGCGAGCATCCTCGGAAAACCGGTTCTATCCGACATGAAAGAAGGGCGCATCACCCTGCCCCTCATTTATACCATGAATCACGACGGCAGCAAAAACCGCGAATTGCTTTCGAGAATCTTCCGAAAAGAACGATTAGGGAAGGAGGCTCAGTCCCAGATTGTGGCTATGGTCAAATCCAACGGCGCTCTGGACTATACTCTGGATAAAGCCCGCCATTATGCCTGCAAAGCCGAAGATATGATTGCTGAATTTCCGAAATCGATATACCGGGACAGCCTTGCTCTCATTCCTCCTTACATTCTCAGCCGAAAGAAATAGCCGGCAAATGATCGAAATTGAAGTCAAAATTAAAATCGCAGATATTGAGCCATATCACGACAAGCTAAAAAGACTCGGGGCGGAATGCATCAAGCCCCGTCATTTTGAAGAAAACGTACTCTATGATTATTCTGAAAAACCGCTTTTTCACAGACGGAAGGCCTTAAGACTTCGCCGCATGGGAAAGAAAACTTTTTTGACTTTCAAGGGAACCCCGCAAAGATCGCGGCAATTCAAAATAAGGGACGAATTTGAGACGGAAATCAAAAATCAAAAAGAGATGAAAAAAATCTTAAAAGCGCTGGGGCTGAAGCCGGTTTATGAATACCGGAAACACCGGACAGTCTACAAAAAGAAACAAATCAAAATATGCCTGGATGAAATCAGCATAGGGCAATTTATTGAACTGGAAGGGCCGCAAAGTGATATCGTCCGCTTCGCTCAAACCCTGGGGTTTTCCCGCAAAGATTTTATAAAAGATGATTATATCAGTCTGTTGTCACAGGAAAAAAAATGAAAAAGGTTTATTCTTCTTTTGATTCTTTATCTTCGGAAGCTTCATCTTCGGAAGCCTCTTCGGCCCGATTCTCTTCAGTAACCGGGGCTTCCGCCTCCTCAAGGACAGCTTCGCTTGCTTTTTGCTCTTCCATTTCTCTTTCGGTATTCAGAACACGGTAATCGATTAAACCCCGGTGTATTTCCTCTTGTGCTATCCTGATCAAATTTTTTGACCCGGTCTTTATTTTTGGTTTGGCGCCTTTAAGAAGCTGCTTGGCTCTTTTTGCAGCCAAACTAACGAACCGGAATTTGCTCTCAGTGTTTTTATATTCTCTCAACGAAATCTTTCTCCTTGAGTGGTTATTAAAAAATGATCATGATGATGGTGAACCCTTAAAATAACAAAATTCAGGCATTATTACAATATTAATATTGAAAAACACAAGCGAAGCGTGCCTTGCCTGGTTTTGCATAATCGTTATTTGTGATAGAATGCCATTTGTTCAGGGTGAAATGGGAAGAGAAAAGATTTATGGAAATGGCAAAAATTCCAAATTTATCCGTTCATCCCGGTCCGCAAAAAACCATCTGGGCGATAGGCGGCGGCAAGGGCGGAACCGGCAAAAGCTTTTTTACCGCCAACTTAGGCCTGCATTTAGCTCAATCTGGAGAAGAGGTGGTTCTAATTGACGCAGACCTGGGAGGGCCCAATCTCCACACTTTCTTAGGCATGAGAAGATCCCAAGTTGACCTCGGTCACTTCATCTCAAATAAAGTCAGCGACCTTGAAAAGACGCTGCTTCCCACCTTTTATGATAATCTTTATCTGGTTAAAGGAACGGATAATCTTCTTTTTACCGCCAACTTAAATTATTTCAAAAAATTAAAGCTGATGCGGCATATCAAAGCGTTCAATGCCAAACGGGTGATTATCGATATCGGAACCGGATCTTCCTACAATTATGTTGATTTTTTCATCCTATCCAATCCCGGAATTCTCGTAATAAATCCTGAGCCGACATCGATTGAAAATGCCTATTATTTTCTTAAATCCTGTATTATTCGAATTCTTAAATTGTACGTAAAACACTATCAGATTCAGGACCTCACCGAAAAAATAACCAGTCAGATAAAAAACAATTCCAAATCCATTTATACCTTCCTAAGCGAAATCATCTCAGAGGATAAATATTATGCTGACTTGCTGTACCGGGCTCTCAGTCGTTTTCAGCCCTGCCTGGTCATTAATAAGGCCCGGGAAGAAAGTGACCACTATTTGGGTGAAGCTATTGTTAAAGCCGTACAAAAATCTCTCGTCATTAAACTCAGATACTTAGGGTCTGTTCCCTTTGATGATAAAGTCCATTTCAGTGTAAAAAACATGATACCCTATGTTCATAAATTTTCAGAAAGCCGGGTGGGAAATGCCATTCGGGATATAGCTGCACAATTAACGGATATCCATGAAAATTAAAAAGATCGAAGATATGGATCATTATGAAATGTTAGATATTCCCCGCAGTACGTCGCAGCAGGAAATTCATCAAGCCTATCAAGTGTGCAAGCAAGCATACAGCCGCAGCTCCATCGCTATCCACGGCCTTATCGACGACAATGAAAGGGAAGATATTCTATCCAAAATTGAAGAGGCCTACAGCATTCTCGGCAGCCCCCGAAAACGAAAAAAGTACGATGAAGAGGTCTTGCAAATTCCCTCGTGCCGGGAGGAAGAATCTTATTTCCGCAGTTCTACCGGAAAGCTTGTCATTGAAGACGGGGATGAGCGCAAGGGAATGTTTAAAAGACTAACTGATTTTTTCAAACGAAATGAATCGTAGCTCCCTTCTCGCGGCTCGATTCATTTTCATTGTAACGGGTGTTTTAATGCGGAGCAGTGCTCGTTGGCTGACACGATATTGAAGATTTAGCCTTCCGATAGCCGGGCGGCGAGCATGTGTGACCCCCGGATGGGGGAGTTGCGCAGGCACCGATAACCCGAGCGGAAAATGGCGTTAAAATCTGAACCGGAGTGAAAGCCGGACCTGAATGCCGCAAGGCCGAAAGATCATATTTGACAAGAAGAGCCGTATTTTCTAAACTAAATTTCCCTAGTGGCCCGTTAGCTCAACTAGGCAGAGCAGCTGACTCTTAATCAGCAGGTTGTAGGTTCGATTCCTACACGGGTCACACCCCCTGATTGCCTGCTGCCAATTTCTGCAAAGGATCTATCATATCCGGAGTCGCGATCACGACCAAAATATCGCCCGAATGCAGGATTAAATCCGGCTTGGGATTGAACTCGTATCCTTTTTCCCCTGCTTGTTTCACAGCAGTCACTAAAGCTCCGGATTTTTCTTTGATCCGCGAATCCTGCAATGCCGTTCCGTCTAATTCAGACCCGGGTTCAATCTGCATTTCCTCAAAGCGCAGGACTTTTTCCCGCTCCCGCAGCATCATATCCAGGAAAGTGACCACGGTCGGACGGATCATTTCGGAAACCATTCTCATTCCCCCGATAAAAGTGGGTGAAATCATAGAATCCGCACCCGCTTTTTTCATCTTGTTATGTGATTTGATATTGATCCCTTTGGTAACGATTCGAATGCCCGGATTCAGTCCCCTGGCGGAAACCGTCAAAAAAAGATTCATTTCATCGGTGGCGAGAGAAATAAGAATTCCCCGGGCCCGCTCAATGCCGGCTTCCATCAAAACCGTATCTTCGCTGGGGTCGCCTTGAATAAACAGAATATCCTCAAATTCATTCAGTTTTTCCGGGGACTCGTTTTCCGGCACCACAACCACAAACGGACGTTTGGTTAAAATCAGCTCCTCTATCATAGTCATCGCGGTTTCATCAACGCCGCATACGATGAAATGATCCTTTAAACGGGATATTCTTTTTTCCATTTTTTTTCTCCCGATAATATTCTTCAATTCCCCTTCCACAATAAAGCCTGTGATAGAAGTCACAGCATAAGCGATGGTGCCCAGGCACAAAATGATGAATATCACGGCAAAAACCCGGGCTTCAGGATTGCCGCTCAAATCAACGGTTTCTCCGTATCCAACTGTGGAAAGAGTAATGATGGTCATATAGAGGCTGTCCAAAAGACTCCAGCCCGGGCCGCCAAAAATTTTGAATCCGGTGACTCCTATGATCAAAATCATCACAAAGATGGCAATGGATTTATATATCCGTCTTTTGCTTTCCATTTTTGTGTATTATACTGCTTCATTTAATAATGAGTAAAGAGTGAAGAGTAAGGAGTAAAGAGATGGATCAAAAACCAAATATCAAAAATGACGACTTTTCCATAATTCATTATCATCTTGCGAAAGATCTTGGACTACTTCCCATGATGATCTGTTTCACTTACCATTCACCATTCACCGGTTTTTTACATTTTGCACGAACCTCTTCGC
>CAYRTV010000263.1:0-4542 GCA_964427225.1 uncultured Eubacteriales bacterium | reverse complement strand
TCTACCCCGCAACACGCTGTCTATTATAGCAAAAAGACTGGATATGTCAAAATATATTTTCTCCGCAAAATGCTTTGAACCTCTAAATGGAGACCTGGACCATTCACTGGCCGAGATGACGACAATTAATTATTCATTGTCATTCCGAGGAGCGGAGCTGTCATTTTCAAACTAATTTTCCGGATAATCAAAATATTTGCTTGACATCATATGAATGCAAAAAATATAATGTCTCCAAAAATGGCCTATTTGGTATTTATTCTTCTCAGTCTCATTTGCATCGCGTCGGTCATAGCGATGATTCTCATTAAAAATCCAGCTTATTCCGCTTTATTCCTGATCGTAACCCTGGCCGGCACAGCCGGGCTTTTTGGGCTCATGCAAGCCCCTTTTGTCGCTGTTGTGCAAGTTATTATCTATGCCGGAGCGATCATGGTGCTGTTTATTTTTGTGATCATGATGATAGATATCAGGGAGGGTTTGACTCGGGAAAAAAAAAGATGGATTCGCATTCCGGCTGCGGTCGTCGGCGTCATTTTAGTGACCGAATTAATAATCGCCCTGAAATCCGCGTTTTTCCCTGAAACGGCCTTGTTTCAGGAAAACATAGGAAATCCGAAAGCCATGGGAGTCATTTTATTCACGGAGTATCTTTATCCCTTTGAAATCACTTCGATTCTCATCATTGGAGCCATGGTCGGGGCCATTGTATTGGTAAAAAAGACGGATAAATAATGATCCCAACCAGTTATTTTTTGATTCTGAGCGCAGTGTTATTCGTTTTGGGAGTGTTGGGTTTTCTGTTTCGGAAGGACCTCATCACCCAATTTATGTCCATTGAAGTGATGCTTAACGCCGCCAATTTAGCGTTTATTGCTTTTTCCAGGTCCTTTTCTATTATCGACGGACAGGTGATTGTTTTTTTCATCATCACGGTCGCCGCCGCGGAGGCCGCAATCGGGTTAGCGATTATCCTGCTGGTCTACAGGCAGCGCAAATCCATCAAGAGCGAAGATATGGAATTGATGAAGGGATGATATGACGAATTTATTTTGGCTCATTCCGTTTATTCCAGCCATAAGCACATTTTTGCTGGCGATATTCGGTTCCCGGATGTCAAAGAAATATATTTCCTTCCAAGCCTGCGGGGCGGTTTTATTATCCTTCATCATTTCCTTGATTTCATTTTTCGGATTACTCCGACTTCCACAGGAACAGATTCCACTAACTAAAAAATTATTCACCTGGATCCAGGCGGGAAATTTTCATGCGGATATGGCATTTCTGCTTGACCCCTTGACGTCCATCATGACCTTGGTTGTGACCGGAGTCGGATTCCTTATCCATGTCTACTCAATTGGTTACATGGCAGAGGACCGCAGCTACCGTCGATTTTTCGCCTATATGAACTTATTCACATTCGCTATGCTGATTTTAGTCATGGCGGATAATCTGGTTTTAATGTTTGTCGGCTGGGAAGGTGTCGGTTTGTGCTCGTATCTCTTAATCGGATTCTGGTTTGAGAAGCATTCCGCCGCCAATGCAGGCAAAAAAGCCTTTCTGGTCAACCGAGTGGGAGATGCGGGATTCCTGCTGGGAATCCTGTTCATCTTTATCCATTTAGGCAGCACACAATTCACCCATATTACGCATATGGCGGAAAGGGGTGAAATCACGGCCGGCCTGGCCACTCTGTTCGGGCTGCTGCTGTTTGTTGGCGCAACCGGAAAATCAGCCCAAATTCCTCTTTACGTCTGGCTGCCGGACGCTATGGAAGGGCCCACTCCGGTAAGTGCTCTCATTCATGCCGCCACCATGGTGACAGCCGGAGTCTATATGGTAGCCCGGCTTAATCCTGTTTACGGTTTATCTGCGACCGCATCTCAGGTGGTGGCGGTCATTGGCGCCATAACAGCCGTTTATGCCGCCACTATGGCCCTGACTCAAAATGATATCAAACGAGTTCTGGCATATTCCACCATTTCCCAAATCGGATACATGTTCATCGGGTGTGGTGTCGGCGCTTATGCCGCCGGCGTCTTTCATCTTTTTACTCATGCTTTCTTCAAGAGTTTATTGTTTCTGGCTGCGGGAAGTGTAATGCACGCCCTTTCAGGCGAGCTGGATATGCAGAAGATGGGAGGATTGAGGAAATACCTTCCCCGGACCTACCCTGTGTTTCTTATTGGTGCAATCGCCATCGCCGGAGTCCCGTTTTTCTCCGGATTTTTCTCTAAGGATGCCATCCTGACTCAGGCCTTTGCCCAAGGGCAGTATTTAGTCTGGCTGCTGGGGATTTCAGGGGCGGTCCTCACTGCTTTTTATATGTTCCGTTTGATATTCCTGACCTTCCACGGCGAGGAGCAAATGGACCCGGAGACCAAAGCTCACATTCATGAGTCCCCTCCGGTCATGACGGTTCCGCTGATGGTACTGGCTTTCTTTTCCATTGCGGCCGGATATGCCGGATTGCCTGTGGTTTTGGGTGAAAATGCGAATCTCTTTTTTGCGTTTCTCGATCCGGTCATGCATGCCGGACATGAAGCCCATTTGGCAATCGGAACGGAATGGATGCTGATACTGATTTCCACAGTTGTCGCACTGTTGGGCATTTTTATTGCTTATATGTTTTATATCCGCCGGCCGGAGATACCGCACACTTTAGCAGGCCGTTTTTCCTGGTTATACCGGCTGCTCTGCAATAAATATTATGTGGATGAACTCTATGACGCAGTATTTGTAAAAACAGCTCTGAGAGGTTCAAATTGGGTTTATGACCATTTCGACATTGCGGTCATTGACGGAGCCGTTAATGGAGCCGCAGGCTCTGCCGGCTTCTTGTCTAGATTGTTCGGCCGGCTGCAGACCGGCTGGCTGAAAGATTATGCGCTTATTTTTCTATTCGGAGTGATCATTCTCTTAGGATATCTTCTTTTTTAAACCATGAATATACCAATAGTTTCAATTGTGACTTTTCTTCCCCTGGCGGGAGCGGTCCTTTTTCTTTTTATTCGCCGGGGGGAACATCGCCTAGTGCGGTACTTGGCTCTGGGCATCAGCCTGATAAATTTTCTTTTTTCTCTGTTCCTCTATTTCCGGTTTGAAAACGGAGTCTCCGCTCCCCAGTTTACCGAAAAGGCTCCATGGCTGGGATTCGGATTGGATTATCACGTAGGGGTTGATGGAATCAGTTTATTGCTGGTGCTGCTGACAAACTTCCTGATGCCGATTATTATCCTTTCATCCTGGACGGCTGTAACGAAGCGAGTCAAAGAATACCATATGTTTATGCTGATGCTTCAGTGCGGCATCATCGGTGTTTTTGTATCCTTAAACCTGTTTCTTTTTTATATTTTCTGGGAAGCCATGCTGATTCCGATGTATTTTCTCATTGGAATTTGGGGCGGCAAACGCCGCATATATGCCACCATCAAGTTCGTTCTTTTTACAATGTTCGGCAGCCTGCTGATGCTGGTTGCGATCATTTTCCTCTACTCGATCTATTATAAAGCGACCGGAGCTTATTCCCTCAATATTTTCGATTTCTACAATATCATCCTCCCCCCCGGCATTCAGACCTGGTTGTTTTTGGCTTTCGGCCTTGCGTTTGCCATTAAAGTACCAATGTTCCCCTTTCATACCTGGCTGCCGGATGCGCACGTCGAAGCTCCAACAGCCGGATCGGTTATACTGGCCGGAGTCCTTTTGAAAATGGGAACTTACGGCTTTCTGCGTTTCGGTCTTCCTTTGTTTCCGGAAGCGGCAGAAAAGTTTATTCCCTTGCTCATGGTTCTCAGTGTGATTGGAATCATCTATGGAGCTTTGATGGCTTTGATTCAGAAAGATGTCAAATCGCTGGTGGCGTACTCCAGCGTCAGCCATATGGGTTTAATCATGCTGGCCGTGTTTGCCATGAATGTGGATTCGCTGGAAGGTGCGGTCTATCAAATGCTGAATCATGGTTTGAGTACGGGCGCCTTGTTTTTATGCGTGGGTATTCTTTATCAGCGTGCCCATACCCGTTTGATAAAGGATTACGGCGGCGTCAGCCGGCAAATGCCTGTATTCGCCGCTGTTTTTCTGATTTGCATTCTATCCTCGGTGGGTCTCCCCGGTCTCAATGGATTTGTGGGAGAAGTGCTCTGTCTCTTTGGTATCTTTCAGAGCAGTCAATTGATGGCAATCCTGGGGTTGACAACTATTATACTCGGAGCAGCATATTTGCTGTGGATGTTTCAGCGCGTCATGCAAGGACCCATCACCCATGAATATGTTAAAGAATTCAACGATCTGAATAAAAGGGAATTGGGGTACTTTATTCCAATTCTAATCTT
Source organism: uncultured Eubacteriales bacterium (assembly GCA_964427225.1). Classification (GTDB taxonomy): domain Bacteria; phylum Acidobacteriota; class Aminicenantia; order Aminicenantales; family Aminicenantaceae; genus CAYRTV01. Next base: position 208 of record CAYRTV010000263.1, on the reverse strand, counting down.
GATTTTCCTGATGGGTATCTATCCCCGTCCGTTTTTAAAAAAGATGGAAGCCTCGGTTGAATTTATTATCAACCAGGTTGAAAACCGGCAGTCCGTATTTGTTCGGGACAAGCTTTCGGGCAAAACCGGAAATCATTTTATTTCGGAAGAGCTAATAAACGAAACCCATGAATAACATATTGGCAACAGTTCCAACCATCAGCCTGGT
>CAYRTV010000262.1:0-4550 GCA_964427225.1 uncultured Eubacteriales bacterium | reverse complement strand
GATCCGACTGATACGGAGGCCCAGAGCATGCTCTTTTTCGCCGCTTTAAAGGATATCGGAAAAGCTCCGGTGCGGTATGTCCGGGTACCCCGGGAACCGCATGGATTCAGGGAACCCCGGCATCAGCGTACCCGTTATACTGAAGAAATCAAGTGGTTTCAAAAATATGTCATGGGCGAAGACTGGACTGCCTGGGAACGGGAAACGGAAAAAGACGATAAGTCTGATAAGGACAAATAGCTGGGTTATCGCATTCTTGACGTTTTCTGCATCTTTTTAGTCTATTCTGTCGGCTCGCTTCGCTCGCGCTTAGCGCGTTCATTGCGTTCATCGCGTTCTTTGATTCGCTTCGCTCATTCTGACCACAACGACCACAGCTTTTCCCTGTCGGCAACTTTCCTCCTTTTTTACTGAAAAGATGTCAACCTATTTCAGGACGGCTCTAACTTTTCACTTTTAACTAAATGACTCTTCACTCCTAACTCTTTACTAAACGAAGCAGCTTGAATCCATCGGGCTCTGAAGCGCCCTCAGGATGACAGCTGTCATTTTCGAACGAATATGATAGGCTTATGAAATGACATATTTCATTGGAACGGCCGGCTGGAGCTATCAGGACTGGGACGGAATTGTCTATCCCCAAAAAAAGCCTTCCCGCTTCCATGGGTTGAATTACCTGTCTCTATACTTTAACTTTGTGGAAATAAACAGCACCTATTACCGTCCTCCGGTCTTCAAGTTTGCACAGTCCTGGGTCAAACGGGTGGCGGAACTGGACGACTTTCTCTTTGCGGTTAAACTTCATCAGACTTTCACCCATAACCGGGATGATTTCTCTTCTAAGCAGGCGGATGAATTCAAATTCGGCATCGAACCTCTCCGAGCCAATAACCGATTAGGCGCTATACTGGTACAATTCCCTTGGTCTTTTAAGTACTCCGCCCATGCTCTCGATCATCTCATCAATTTGTTTCAATTATTCTCCGGATATCCACTAGCCCTGGAAATCCGTCATTCCTCATGGGACCGCCCGGAATTTCATGAACTGCTGAAGGAAAATCAGGCCGCTTTCTGCAATATCGACCAGCCGGTTTTTCAGGACTCCATCCGTCCGGAAACCAAGGTGACGAACCCCGGATTCGCCTATATCCGGCTGCACGGCCGTAATTACAAAAACTGGTTTAAAAAAGACGCCGGAAGGGACCAGCGTTATGATTATCTGTATTCGGAAACCGAACTGGATGAATGGGTCAGCAAAATAAAGACAATAGCCAAAAAAGCGGAAAAAATTTTCATTGTCACTAACAACCATTATCAGGGACAAGCGGTGGTCAATGCCCTGCAGATTAAAAACAAGCTGACAGGTGAGATATTTGATCTTCCGCCGCGGCTGCTGGACCGTTTTCCCGTCCTGGAAAGCATCGCTGAAGTCAAGGAACACGACCAGATTGATCTTTTCACTAAAAAACGCAAATCGTGAAACCGGTGAATGGATTGGGGATACGTATTAGACTCCCAGAGACACTGCAATAGGCTGTAAGAGAATCCGCAAAACGTAAAACGCGAAACGCAATTGGATATCTTTTCACTTCTTACTTTTCACTTTTCACTAAATAGGGAATACGAAGCAGCTCAAGATCCTCGCGGCCGGCTTCGCCGGCCTCAGGATGACAGCTCAGCTGTCACTTTTCACTAACCTGAATTATTCACGGGTCGAGATTGCTGCAGGTCAGTTCCTAATATCAATTCCGCCCAATATTGCCGTGGCCCGGATATACAATTTCTGGGGGTTGTCTTCTTTGATCTCGCTTTTATGTTCATCGTCCACTCCGCCGAGAATCGCATTTCCGTCCACTTCGACCTTCCAGTTCCGGGGGACACGGACATCCATGCCGCCGAGAATAGCGGTTAATTCCACCGTTGCTTTTCCTTCAGCCAGTTCCGCACCGGTAAAATCCAAATCGATTCCTCCAAAAATGACCGAAGCCCGGCCGCCGCGAAACTGCTGCGATTCGATCCGGCGGTTAAGTCCGGAAAACATGGTGAACAAACCCAGATCATCTTCTCTGATTCCGGGGCCCGAAGGGCTACGCTGAAAGACCCGGGGCTTAAGCAGAATCCATAGCCCCACACCGATAATAACCACCGGCCATATGACTTTCCAGGCGTTGACTCCCAAAATATCCCAGTATGACAGCATGAACAATCCGCCGATTATAATGAGTATAATGCCGGTTTCCGGATTGCGGCCCCCGGCGGCAAACAGCTGCCAGATCCCTACAAACACCAGCAGCATGGGCCAGTAATTAGAAAAAACATATCCGACATCCAGCTTATCCAAACTGCCCAAAAGAAAAATCACGCCGATCAGAATAATCATGAATCCCACAAAAACGCGGCCGATGCTTTCATTCATAGTTACGCTCCTTCTTTACCCTTAACCTCATGATAAATTTTATCGGTTTCTACAGGGAAAATCAAAAAGTATTTCACGAAAACATTTTGGGGAAACGGCACTCAGTTATTCGCGGCCGGCCAGTTTCGCCGGGACGGATTCGTCCACGCAGCAGACACGCCGGGGGAGTGCCGAAAGAACGGCAGGGCTTCTCCCCTACTCCTTCCAACATGCCGGTTTCATCCTCGAACAGAAAAAAATATTTATACCCGCCGCGCGTTCTCTTCTTGCGGGCATCCACCACCCGCACCAGCAACTCCACGTCGCCGCTTCGACGGCCGGCCAGGTCTTTGATCCGCAATTCCGGCCGGGGGACTTTTAATAGAGAAAGGGAATCTCCGTCCGGATCGAATCCCAGTGATTCCACCATCATCCGCTTTTTTTCCAGGGCAGCCAGGTCCGTCACCGCCTCCATGCCCTCCAGTCCCTGGAAATAACGCAGAATTTGCTCAATCCGCCGCGGCTCCAGCGCATCAAACGCGCCGGCGCGGATGAGTGCAAATAATTCGGATTTAGTCAGCGATATCCGGGTCAGAAAATCTTCCAGCGCCAGGTAATTTCCGTTTTTTCTTTCTTCGATGATTTTCTCGGCGCTTTTAACCGCCAGTCCCTTTATGGCCAGCAAGCCGATCCGGACAGCGCCTTCATCAACCGTGAATTGATAGCCGCTGCGGCAGACATCCGGACCTAAAATCCGCAGGCCCGCCCGCCGGGCCTCTTCCACATATTCAAACAGCGGATAATACCCGCCGCCCGCATTGAGGACCGCCACCAGATACGGCAGCGGGTAATGGGTCTTCAGATACACCGCCTGATAGGCCATCCAGGCATAAGAGGCGCTATGGGCCTTGTTGAACGAATACGATGAGAATTTTTCCATAACCGCCCACAGCTGCCGCACATTCCCCCGTGAATAGCCCCGTTTTCCGGCCTCCTGGAAGAAACGATCCCGCAAGGGTGAAGGACCGGACTTTCTTTTTAAATTCCTCCGCAGGCGGTCGCCGTCTTCCGCCTTCATGCCGGCGACCCGCTCCGCCACCTGCATGACTTGCTCTTCGTACAGCAGCAGGCCCGTGGTCTCGGGAAGAATTCCGCTCAACAAGGAATCCCGCTTGCCGCTCTGTCCGGCCCGTTCTTTAAGCAGTGTCTGCTTCATGCCGCTTTCCGTCGGACCGGGGCGAATCAGCGCCAAGGCGGTGGTCAGGTCCCGCATGTTATCCGGCTTCATCCGGCGCAGCAGATTCATCATCGCCGGACTTTCCACCTGAAAACATCCGATGGTGCGGGCCTGCCGCAGCGCGGAGAAGGTTTCTCTGTCTTCCAAAGGTATCTGCTGCAAGGATATGACTTCCCGGGTGCCGGAAATAGCGGCCAATCCCCGGACAGACAGGAGATCAAGTTTAATAAGCTTCAAATCTTCAACAGCGTCCCGGTCATAGTGGGACATTTGCCATCCTTTGGCCGACGTTTCCAGCGGCAGGTAGCGGGATGCCGGGAAGGGAGTCAGAATCAAACCGCCCACATGCAGGGAGTTTTCACTGTATGCCCCGGCCAGCCCGGAAGCGGCCCGCCACACGTCCCGGTGCTCGGGCGAAGGCGGGTCCTTTTTGAGGTATTCCGGTCCCGCAAAATAGGGTAAAGTTTTGCTCAGGGCTCGGGCTTCCGCCGGCGGAAGCCCGAAGGCGCGAGCTGTTTCATACAAGGCGGACCGTGCCCGGTAGTTTTTGAGGCTGCAGACGAAAGCCGCTCCGGTTCCCCCCTGTCCGTATTTTTTCAGTACGTAATCCAGAACTTCGTCCCGGTAACGGGAATCAAAATCCAGATCAAAATCCGGAGGATCCTTCCGCCCCGGATTTAAGAACCGCTCAAAATAAAGATCGAATTCCACCGGATTGATATGAGAAATTCCCAGCAGGTAAGCCAGAAAAGACGAAGCCCCGGAACCCTTGAGATTATGAAGAATGCCCCGGCTGCGTGCGAAACGGACTACGTCATGCACCACTAAAAAGTAAGGAGCAAACCCAGAGGCTTCCACAATGCTTAATTCTTTTTGAGCCCGCTGCCGCTCTTCCCAGCTCAAACCGTTTGCATGGTG
>CAYRTV010000261.1:0-4569 GCA_964427225.1 uncultured Eubacteriales bacterium | reverse complement strand
GAGACAGTCCGCGTGATAGCGAAAAAGACCTGGTCGTCAAACGGATCGGCGGTTATCTGCAGGACGCTTTCACCATTCAGAACCGCTTAACCATCAATGCCGGCATCCGCTTCGATTATTATAACGGTTATATGGGTAATGCCGTTACCACCGGCACCTCCGGACTCCCTCTGGAAATCGGCAATTCACTAGAGCCGGAGCTGGGCTTCAATCCCTTCGGTCCCTTTGAAATGGATCCGATCAAAGATGTTATGGTATTCACCACTTGGTCTCCTCGCATCGGTTTGACCTATGATTTATTCGGTGACGGCAAAACCGCTTTGAAAGCGGCCTATTCCCGTTATGCGGAACAGGTGCCGGTATGGCGTTTTTCCAGCGTATCACCCGGAGTTTTAGAAAACTATATGTTCAACTGGTTCGACCTCAATCAAAACGGCCAGCCCGATTCCCCTGGTGTCGACCGTTATGAACCGACCAATGGACTGGGCCAGTTCACCCAGCCCGACAGGGATTATCTCATCAACCGGGTCGACTCAGACCTGCATGCTCCCTATTATGATGAATTCATCGCCTCCCTCGACCACGAGCTGTTCAATGATTTTGCGGTCAAGCTGCAGTATCTGTATAAACACGGAAGTGATTTTCATGGCTGGGCCTTGTATGACCGGGCCTCCGGCCAGTTCTGGTACAACCTGGATGACGCAGCCCAATGGTGGCAACCATTCACCACCACCGTACCCGCCTACGACGAATTCCCCGCCCGGCAGATCACCGCGTATTTCCGTACACAGGATTCCCCCTGGAACAGCCAATTCTTCCTGCAGACCAATATTCCTGAATCCAAACATAATTACCACGGTGTGGAACTATCCTTGGACAAACGCTTTTCCAACGGCTGGTCCATGGGCGGCTCTGTGGTCATGTCCCAGCACAAGATGTTTACAACCGGCGACAGCCCCAACGATTTTGTCAATGGCTATGGACTAAGCAATGACAGTTTCTACGGACTTGACCAACCTTTAGCCATCAAACTCTACGGCTCTTTCAACCTGCCTTGCGGTTTCGTAACTTCCTTTTTCTACACACACACCAGCGGCGCTCCTTACGGCCGGACCGTGACTGTGGTCCCGCCGGCAAGATGGGCGAAAGCCAATAACATCCTGCAGTGGAGCGAATGGGTGAGAGTGGAAGAAGTGGACGGCAGCCGCCGCCCCCCCGCTTTTGATAATATCGACTTTCGGCTGGAAAAAGAATTCATGTTTTCTTTCGGTAAACTCGGCATGTATATGGACATCTACAATCTTTTAGGCAATACCTATTTCAATATCGGACAGGAACCCGGCGGGATTTGGATTCCCGCTGCGGAAGACACCAGCCAAGGCGTCTTTACCCCCGGCTGGTCATACGGCCGCCTGCTGGGCGTCAGTGCCACCCGGATTTTCAAATTCTCCATACGCGTTCAGTTCTAATGCCGTGAAAGCTGATACATTCGTATTTCTGGAGAGAGGATCTATCCTTTCCCTTTTTTCACTCTTCCCTCTTTACTCTATGATACCCGTACCGGTCCCACAGCCGCTTAATCTCATCATCCAACCCAGTTATTTCCCAGCGGATCAAGGCCACAGGAATCATTCCCGCTTTCAGAAAGGTGTCCATAAAAGTCTTCAGCTCGAATTCTTTTCCCAGCTGATGCCCCCGCTCTCCAATAAGCTTCTGAAGCTGCACAGATCCGACGGTATATCCGATTCCATAACTCGGCTGCCGCATATACAGTTCGATATCATGCCATAGAGTTGGACTATCCTCCGGAACCCAGCCATAAGGGGTTTTATCAATATTGTATCGGAATCCTTCCATCAGGGTCATCTGATTGGCATGCATTTTGAGATCGGAAACCCCTCTTGCGGCCCGGAAGGCGATCAGATTATAAGTCAACTCCCGGGCATGGGGCCGGTGTTCAAGCATGCCGAGATACATCAAAATCTCCTCAATCCCGGTCGCCAAGGCTTCGGCCCGATGTCCGTCAATAAAATAAAGCCGACTGGTGCCCCGGATGGGTTTCTGGTCGCGGCCATGACGGACGGAATCGGGAAAATGCCCAACAAAATCATGTGCCTTCAGCGGCAGCGGATACCGGTCAAGCACATGTTTGAAATAATCCCGCACTTCGGCTTTCCGCCAGGAAGTCTCCGGATCCAATCGGATATAATCCGGAACAGTCAAAACTTGTTCATTCTTAAGAAATGCATACATATGCTGCTGGGCTTTGTTGTACATTTCTATGTATGCTTCCGCATTATCCCCCGGTTCCATCGGAGCCAGATTCCGGTTCCGGTGCTCTTCCAGCTTCATGCCGGCCAAACCACGTTCATATTCCCGCTGACATAGAGCCGCCAGCTCTTCCCAAGTATAGGGAAGAAGTTTGACATTCTTTAGATATCAGTTGTAATTTTCAATGCCGATACCTGAGGGAGCGGTTATCGTATCCTGTTTCTTTCCCAGCCAGGATTTAAATTCTTTTAAAGCAGCCAGGGCAGCCTGTCACTTTCCAAGGGCAGCCGCGGCAAGGAAAAAGAACCATGCATTTTAGGACCGAATTGAAATGTAATCGGCACATAAAAGGCCGGATCCCGCCGCCAGGGCTGCAGCACATCATGATCAAATTGGAGTCCGTTCATTTCCGCCTGCACCAGCAAGTAATCCACTTGTTTTGATACCGGCCGGGCGAACGGATCAATAGCATGCAGCCGTTTCTGAAAACCTTTTAATTCCTCACGCTGTTCCCGCATTGCTTTCGGAGTGTAATCGGGAACTCCATTATGCATAACAGGTTTTTGGAATTCGCGGAATTCCTTGAATAATTCCAGCAGCTCTTGATATCCATCCGTCTGTGTCTGGGCCTCTCCTGTCAAGGCAAGAGGGAAGAATATCAATACCCACAAACCGAATCCCGCCAAAACAAAGTTTCTTAGTTTTTGCAATGAATTAATGTCTCCTTTTTTCCGCACGATGTTTATTATTATAATACATGATAATGATTTGGCATTAAATTTTTGGCATGCTATAAATATAATATACCAAATATCAACATGCAGAAAGTTTCACAATAAAAATAGTATCCGGAGGACCAATGAGGAATATTAAAATTTACGCCGCTGTCTTCATCCTCTTGGCGCCAGTTTTTTTTTGCGGTTTCATGCCGTCAGGCTTCCGAGGAATCCGTTATTGCGGAAAACGATTATGCCAGAGCGCAGAGCTTTCTGGCTGATAATCTGGACGACAAGGTATACGGACTGGAAGTCAATGCCAACTGGATCAATGACACGCCTTCTTTCTGGTACCGGGTGAATACCCGGGAAGGCAAGACCTTTTTCCGGGTCAACCCGGGTGAAAAAATCAAGGAGCCCGCCTTTGACCATGATAAAATGGCACGCATTCTTTCCGAGGAAACCGGAGAGGCGTACACGCGCAAAGATCTTCCTTTTGACCGGATTAAATATATCGATAAAAACAAAATTGAATTCACCATCAATGAACAATCCTGGACAGTTGACTTGAATACCTACACCTATGATTTAACCAAAAAAAAAGAAGAGGATAAAGAAGAGGATGAGGAAAAACTTGAAACGCCTTCTCCTGACGGAAAATGGACAGCCTTTCGTAAAAACAATGACCTTTACATCCGGTCTAAGGATAACAGCCGTGAAATCCGGTTGAGCTGGAGCGGAGAACCGCTCTATAAATATGCCGATCATTTGGGTTGGGGCGATATCATGCAGGGTGAGAACGGAGACCGCCCGGAACACTTTTCCGTCACCTGGTCGCCGAATTCTGAAAAAATCTACACCCAAATATTGGACTTGCGCAAAGCCCGCAAGATGTTTCTGCTGAAATCCGTGAATGACAATTTCCGGTCGCAGCTGCTTTCCTACTACCGCTCCTCTCCGGGCGATACGAATATCGCCTATTATATTCCGGTTATTTTTGACATCTCGTCCCGCAAAGAAATCAAACTCGATGTGGACCCGGTTCCTCATTTCCTCGGGTTTGATGCCCGGTGGTTCGAAAACAGCAGTGGGATGTACGCCCGCTGGTTTGAACGGGGGTATCAGACTCTGAATTTTGCCGAAGTCAATCCCGAAACCGGAGCGCTTCAAATTAAAGCGAAAGATGAAAACGAAACCTATATTGAGACGGGAATCTCCCGTTACCGGATGCTGGAAGATTCCGGCAAATTGCTGATCACATCTGAAAGAGACGGCTGGAATCACCTCTATCTTTTTGACTGGGACAAGGGAGAACTCATCAACCAGGTCACCGCGGGCGAATTTGTGGTCCTTAATATCAGCCATGTGGATGAAGAGAGCCAAACGATATATTTTCAAGCTGCCGGCCGGGAAGAAGGAGAAGATCCTTATTTGCAGCATCTGTATAAAGTCCATTTTGACGGATCCGGACTGGAATCCCTGACTCCGGAACATGCTTACCATGATGTTTCTCTCTCGCCCGACCATGTTTATTTTGTCGACAATTATTCACGGGTGGATATGCCGACCGCATCGGTGCTGC
>CAYRTV010000260.1:0-4577 GCA_964427225.1 uncultured Eubacteriales bacterium | reverse complement strand
CATAAACAAGTGCACAACACACCGAATAAAATGAAATATCCACTCATTGAAATTGCGAACACGCAGCCTTGCCGCATCATCAAACGCCTCAACCGCTTCGTAGTCGAGATCACCGTTAATAAAAAAAGCGACGGGCGCATATCAATAACACAGGCCGATTGACAGAATTTTTGGTCAAGGATAAAGCGGCCTTCTGCCATTCGACACCTTCAACCGCCAAAACGGATTTCAGGCTTTTTGCTGTTGAGCATCAAAGGATGGGCGCCCTCATCGATATTCAGCTGCAAATGCGGAGTTTTGAAGCTAGCTTCAAACAGCATCACCTTCCCTGGCTCAAGGGATGCCGTTTCGTAAAGAGAAATCCCCGGCTTTACACATCCTTTTTGGATTATGAGTTCAGGACCAAGTGCTGAACATGTATTTTGACCCCCAGGAAGGATGGATTTATTTGCATAATCCTTCCCCGCCTGTAGAAATCTGATTTTTTTATCCTCGTTTATCTGTGGTAAAATTTTTATATGCATATCAATGCCATTTTGGATATCGGTGTCATTCTGCTGGCGGCTTCTTTCGGGGCAGCCATAATCAAATTCACTAAGCTGCCAAGAATCACTTCCTATATCATCATCGGCATTATTATCGGGCCGTCCCTGGTCAATCTCGTCTCACCCGGTTTGATGGATACATCCGATTTGTTCACCAACATTGCACTGAGTTTTATCGCCTTTGACCTGGGCAGAAAATTCTCTTTGGAACGAATCCGGGAAATCGGAAAAAATGTTATAGTCATAGCGGTCCTGCAGGTCATCGTCACATTGCTGATGGTTACCTTTACCATTTACATACTCATGGCAAATCCTTTTCATATCGCAGTCATTTACGGCGCTATTGCCTGTGCCACCGCACCAGCCGCCACTATGTTAGTGGCCAAAGATCTCAATGCGGAAGGCAAGTTCACAGATACGCTTTTAGGGATCGTCGCTTTGGACGACGGTCTCGGCATTTTGGTTTTCGCCCTGGTTTTTGCAGTCGCCGGAAATATTGCCGGCGCGCACACCGAGGTTAATCCCATTATTTCCGGTCTTAAGCATTCTCTTGTTGAAATATTCGGAGCCGCAATTTTGGGTATTTTGCTGGGCTGGATTCTCTGCCATCTTCCGAAAGTCATCGAAAAATCCGAAAACTTAATGATTTATACATTGGGCATCATTCTTTTCAATACCGGTCTGTGCATTCATTTCGAATTGTCGGTTCTTCTAGCCAGCATGGCATTGGGAATCACGGTGGAAAATCTGAGTGAAGCCGACGTGAAATTGTTTCACGCTGTCGAAAAAATCGAATCCCCTTTTTTTGTCTTGTTCTTTGTTTTGGCAGGCGCCCATCTCAAAATTGACATGGTGACGGGGATGTCCGTTATCGGGCTGATATATATCCTATCCCGTATGGCTGGAAAAGTGGGCGGAGCATATGTCGGCTCACTTTTAATCAAAGCAGAGCCGATCGTTAAAAAATGGATGGGATTATCTCTGCTTCCTCAGGCAGGGGTGGCCTTGGGATTTGCCCTTATTGTGAAATCCGCCTTCCCGGACAGAGGACAGGAGATCTTTTTTGTCATCACCGCGTCGACTGTCTTTTTTGAGATGGTGGGGCCCATTTTCACCAAGATTTCACTCAACTCCGCCGGAGAGACCAAGTAAAATCAATTCAAGGAATTGCCGATCTAGCCTGAACTATTCACGGGTCGAGATTGCTGCAGACGACGACAATACGTTCATTTATTGTCGCCCGGAGGAGAAAAAAATTGCGATTAAAAGAAAAATACGAAAATGAAAAACTTTCCATTTGAACTTTCAATAAAAATCATGTTAATCGCTGATAAAAAGGAAATTGCAAAAACATCGCAATTTTTTTATGAATAATTCAGGCTAGATTCAATAAATCTTCCGAACAATAAATTCGGATATGAGCTTTAACAGCCTTTCAAAATGCGCCGGATTGGAATAGACATGATCGCAGCCGGGAATGGTTACCAGCCGGCAGCCCGGAATTAACTCCGCTGCTTTGCGGCTTTGTTCTACCGGGACTGTTTCGTCCGCTTCTCCATGCACAATCAGTGTGGGAATTTGGATCGTCCTTGCAGCATCGTAAGCATGGGTTTTCTTCGCATCTTCATAAAAAGTGAAATTCAGCCGGCGTATTTCATCATTAATCGTTTCTATCTCTATGAAGCCTTTTTCCTTCCAATCCTCCACCTCGGCATCGGATAATTGAGTTAAGGCCATATTTCGATAATCCGTAACCGGCGATTTCAAGGCGAGCAATGACGGCATGCTGGATCGGGATGCAGCTAGAGTGGATGCCATCCCCCCGAAACTGGATCCGAAAAGTCCGATGCGGATAAATCCGTCATTTTCGACAAACACAAGAGCATTTAAAACATCATCCACCGCCTCGGAAGTGGTGATGTCTTCAAAACGGCCGCCGCTTTCTCCATGCCCGAAAAAATCGAACCTGAACGTAGATATCCCCTTTTGATTCAGGATTTCCTCCAATCCCGTGTAGGTCCGTCCGTCTTTACGGGTAGAAAATCCATGGCAGAGAACCACTGCCGGCTGTGTCCGGTCATCAGGAATCGACAATACTCCACAGAGATCAATTCCCCGGCTGTTGCTGAATAAAACTTTTTTTGCATAAGATATCTTTCCCATTCGAATGCCGCCGCCGACATACAAGACCTGACCGGTGATCCAATCCGCTTGTTTCGAGGAATAGAAAATAACTGCTGCGGCTATATCTTACAGGCCTGTTTCGATCATTATTTCCCTCCTGATAAGGAATCCGGACAGCACGCGAGCCTCCGGGGGGATCACCTCTTCTTTCACTGCGCCCTTTTCATCCCGTTTGAACGGAATGACAAATCCATCCGTCCTATTATCTTTATACATTTTTCGCTCCGGATTGAAAACCAAAACCAATGCAGTCCGGCTTTCAATTGCAGCGGCTGTGTGCATATTGCACAGGCGGCGAGATTTTTTATATACTGAGGAACTGAAAAAAGAAATTGGAGAAAATATGGATTTTAAAAAGTATTCATTCGCAAATGCTCCGGTAATTCAGGTCACTCCTCCAGGAAAAAAGTCAAAGGAGTATCTTGACCACCAAACTCAACACGAAGGTTCTGTTGTTTCTTATCCGAAAGGGATGCCGATGGCTCTCCGCAGCGCCAAAGGCGCTACTGTCGAAGATGTCGACGGCAATATCTATATCGACTTTTTTGGTGGGGCGGGCGTCATGAACGTCGGCCATTCCAATCCGGATGTTATTCAGGCTGCGGAGACTCAGCTCAGAAAAATCACACATGCCCTGGACGTCCCGACACCTCCCCGCAAGGACCTGGTGGAGATGCTGTTTTCGGTCTTGCCGGATGAATTAAGCCGGGTATCTTTCGGGGGGCCCACCGGATCCGACGCGGTGGAAGCGGCGGTAAAACTGGCGAAATACAATACTAAAAGAGTTCCCTTGATCGCATTTGAAGGCGGGTACCACGGCATGACCGCCGGCGCCCTTTCGCTGTGCAGCGGAATTTCATTTAAAGAAGATTTTTTACCCATGCTGCCGGAAGTCCACTTTATTCCCTATGCCTATTGTTACCGATGTGTTTTTAATCAGGAGCCGGACAAATGCAATTTGGAATGTGCAAAATATCTCGATCACATATACACAGACCCTCATTCAGGAATCGGAAAACCCGCTGCTATAATAATCGAGGCCATTCAAGGAGAAGGTGGTTCAATCGTTCCTCCGGATAAATATCTCAAAGAATTACGAAACATATGCACCGAACATGATGTTCTTATGATCGTTGATGAAATCCAGGCCGGCCTCTGCCGGACCGGAAAGATGTTTGCTTTTGAACATTCCGGAATCACACCGGATATTATCACCTTGAGCAAAGGCTTAGGCGGTGTCGGTTTTCCGCTTTCCTGTATCGCCTACCGGGAGAAGTTAAACACCTGGCCGCCGGCCAAACATATCGGCACATTCCGAGGTAATGTTATCGCTTACGCAGCCGGGGCAGCAGCCGTTCAATTTATGGTGGAGAAGAAGCTTGCTCAGCATGCTGCCTCAGTCGGAAAATCCATGCTTAATAGGTTAAAGACACTTGAAAATGATTCTCCCATTGTCGGTGAAGCGCGGGGCAAAGGTCTGATGCTGGGAGTTGAATTGGTTAAGGATAAAGAGAGCAAAGAACCGGCCCCGGATCTAGCTAAAAAAGTGAGGTCGTTTTGCCACCAGCACGGCTTATTGATAGAAATAGGCGGTCATTATGACAATGTCGCCCGTTTTCTCCCTCCTTTGGTTTTAACAGGAGAATTGGCTGAAAAAGGCACGGATATTTTTATCGATTCAGTCAAAGCAATTGAGAAGAAAAGATAACCTGCCCAAGATGAATAAAGACAGCTCCTCACTCGAAAAGCAGCAGCAATAAAAAAGCAGCAGCGGAAAAACCGGCGCCTGCAATAAAGGCACCTTCCAGCCCCCAAACAGTATAGATGAGACTCATAAATACCGGACCC
>CAYRTV010000259.1:0-4587 GCA_964427225.1 uncultured Eubacteriales bacterium | reverse complement strand
CCGAAGCCAATGGCGGCGGGTGGGAGGGTCTTGGCGAGGAGAGAATTCAATCGCCTATGACAAAAAGCTGCCAGCCTTGATATCCGTAGAGTGGCGGGATATGGACCTTACTTAATACAATAAGTATTTTTTCCTCCTATCTGAAAATTCTTCAATATCCGTTTGAAATTCCGCTGCAATGTCGTCCGCCGGGATTCCCTGCAGAAGGGCTTCCCTGACCCGTCCGGTACCCATGATCTTGTCGAAATAGTCAGGGTGGAATTCAAAGGCTTCAGGATACATCCGCATGATTGTCTGAATGATATGGAGTGTGCTTTTCCATGACTGGAATGTCCTTCGATTCAATATGTGAATCTGGCATCCTCCGCACAATTCACCCTGATATTTGGAAAAAACCGGCGTGAACCAGGCTTCCCGGAATTGAATCCCGTCAAGCTGTAAATCATTGAGTTCCCTGGTTAATTTACGTCCTTCTATCCAGGGAGCACCAAATAGCTCAAAAGGCCTCGTCGTCCCCCGCCCTTCGGAAATGTTGGTCCCTTCCAGAAAGACCTGGCCGGGGTAGACAGCGGCGGTTTGCAGCTGCGGCATATTCGGAGACGGCAGGACCCAGGGCAATCCGGTTTCATCAAACCATTGTTCCCTTTTCCAATTCCGCATCGGAATCACGGTTAGGTTCACCGGCTTCTCTAGAAAACGATCATTGATCATCCGTGCCAGCTCTCCGGCAGTCATGCCGTGCCGGACAGGAATGGGATAAAGCCCCACAAAAGAGCTGTATTCGGGATATTCCAAAACCGGTCCTTCTAAGCAGATGCCGTTGATGGGGTTCGGCCGGTCCAGCACTACAAAAGGGATTCCGGTTTCGGCACAGCTTTGCATACAATAGGCCATAGTGGCGATATAAGTATAAATCCGCGTACCCACATCCTGTATGTCAAAAAGCATAATATCAATATCCTCGACCATGGCTTCTTCCGGGATTTTCCCGGTCTCCCGGGTATCATAGGAACGCATATATTGATCGATATTTGTAAGCATTCCCGGGGCGGGTTTTTCGGTCTGTCCATACAGGCTGAATACGGGCAGTCCATAATGCTCATCAAATATGAAGGGAATATATTCTCCGGCTTGCGCGTTTCCGCGCACACCGTGCTCAGGTCCGTATAGAGCGGATAATTCAATTTTATTGTGACGTTGAAAGAGATCCAGGTCACTCACCAGCCGGCTGTCCACACCGGTTGGATTTGTAACCAGTCCGGTCTTTTTTCCCTTAACCAGATGCAGGTATTGGTCAAGAAAAACCTCAACTCCAGGAATAACACTTTCATCCTCATCGGCATATCGGTTTTTCTCCGCTTCCGGCCCGCATGCATAAAAGACTGAAAAAAGGATCAGGATAGTTATGATTTTTAAAAAACGAATTCGAAGCATGATTAGTCCTCCTGTCTCTATTCCTATTCTGCCGGCTTCGGAATGGCATGCATATTTTATTTTCATCATTCTGGATGTGCTATGCACATGTTTAATTCATAAAAAAATTGCGCCTTTTTTGCAATCTTTTTTTGGAAATCTTCCTTGATGGGTGTATCCGTTTCGCTGTTTTTTTATTCTTCATTCGAGCTTTTGCAGTTTTCAGTGATCTGTTCCATAATAATAATAGGCCAATATCAATATGATCTGAATTGATCCCGTCCGGCTATCGCATAATTTTCGGATGCCAGGCCATCCGGCTGCAGCATTTCAGGAACAAAAGAGAGGACAAACCTTGAAACAAAGTAATAAAAAAAATAAGCCAGAAACAGATGATTTCAAACCTCTAAAGCAGTCCCAAAAACCGCGAAAATCCCAATTAGGCTTGGGCGGCCTCATCTGGATCGCTTTGTTTGCGGTGCTGGTTTATTTCTTTTTCCAATCAATGACAACAGAACCGCGGACCGAAATCCCCTACTCCGTTTTTAAGGAACAGGTCAGAGAGGGAAATATTACGGAAGTCAAAATCAAGGGTCAAAAAATAACCGGAGAATTTAGGAATGAATACAAACCCTCGCCCTCCATTATTTTTATTGATGAATTGGATTCCATCGGCCGCTCCCGCGGGACAGGTGTCGGCGGCGGGCATGATGAAAGAGAGCAGACATTGAATCAAATATTAAATGAAATGGACGGCTTTGCTCCGCAGCAGTCGGTTATCGTTTTAGCCGCCACCAACCGTCCGGATGTTCTGGACCCGGCACTCACCCGGCCCGGCCGTTTTGACCGGCAGATCACTCTGGATATGCCGCAGAAAGAGGCCCGCAAAAAAATTTTGGAAATCCATACCTGTGAAGTTCCGCTGCACTCCGATGTGGATTTGGATAATCTGGCCGCCCGGACTGTCGGCTTTTCCGGAGCCGATTTGAAAAACCTGGTGAATGAAGCCGCCCTGCTGGCCGCAAGGGAAAACAAAGACAAAGTGGCTTCTGAAAATTTTATCCAAGCCCGGGATAAAATCATTTTAGGGCACAAACGGGAAGATATGATCAGCGATGAAGAAAAACGAATCCGCATTATGCTGGGCGGCCGGTCAGCCGAAAAACTGATTTTCGATGATATCAGCAACGGAGCCGCCAGCGATCTTAAAAATGCGACCAAGCTGGCACGGAAGATGGTCACCCAGTGGGGTATGAGCGAACGCCTTGGCCCGGTCACCTTTAGCCGCGGAGAGGAACACATTTTTCTAGGCCGGGAAATGGCCAGGCCTCAAGATTTCAGTGAAGATACCGCCCGGATCATTGATGAAGAAATCAAAAAAATCATCAGTCATGAAGAAGAAAATGCACTGGAAGAGCTGCAAAAAAACCGGCAGCTTTTGAAAAAACTGGCAAAAACTCTCTTTGAAAAAGAAACCCTGGAGCGAGAGGAAGTTGAAGCGATTCTGGGAGAAGATTCCAATGAAGATGATAATAAGAGTAAAGAGGGAAGAGAACGCGGGCACAGCAAGTGATTATTTCGCAACGATAAGCGGTGAAAAATAGATCAGCACCAGCGCTATAATAATCACAACAGCAATAGAAAGGGCCACGTCTTTATAGTTCCAGCTGGCCCGTGATTCCGCTTTTTCTTCGGCCACAGTAGTCGCATAAGTCAACCCTTGGATCTTGCGAAAATTCGGCATTTCTGTTGCCATGCTGATGATAACCATGGTTCCGATACAGATCAAAAAGAGATAAAAACTGAAGTACAAAAAATTCAGATTAGCCACATCATAAAGAAAGCCGCTGAGATTGGATTTGATCAATTCCAGAAACAACCGCAGCATACCCACTATAAATCCACCGATTAGGGCTGTTACAGCTCCTTTGGCGTTAATTTTACGCCAGAATATTCCCAGCAGAAATACCGCGGCAATCGGCGGGGCCAGATAGGATTGAACACTCTGGAGATAATGGTAAAGCTCGCCGGAGATAAACTTCATCAGCGGAATCCATAGAATACCGCTGACAACGACCACACCGGTGGCAATCCGGCCCACGAAAACCAGGGTTTTTTCAGAAGCCCGCGGATGGAACTTTCTATAAATATCCATAGTGAACAACGTGGAGCAGGAATTAAACACTGCCGCCAAGGAACTCATTAATGCCGCCAGCAATCCTCCTACGACCACACCCCGGATGCCGATGGGAAGCAGGGTTTTCACCATAGCTGGAAAGGCCTGGTCGTATTCCGCCAGATTGAGCTGGCCGGTCTTGGTAAGCGCAAAAGCGATGACTCCGGGAATAATAAATATCCAAAAAGGCAGCAATTTTAAATAAGCGGCGAAAATCGTCCCGCGGCGGGCATGGCTTTCATTGCGGGCAGCCAGCGTCCTTTGGACAATGTATTGATCGGTACACCAGTACCAAATACCGACAATCGGAGGCGCAAGCACCATGCCCAGCCAGGGGAAATCAGGATGATCTATCGGCAGAAATAAATTAAGGTGCTGGCCGCCGACCACCGAAACCAGATTATTCCAGCCTCCGATTTTCATGAGACCGATAATGGTCACCGTCACTGACCCTATTATCAATACAATAGCCTGCAGGGCTTCGGTGTAGACAACCGCACGCAACCCACCGATGATGGTGTAGATTCCAGTCAAAACCACGGTGATCAAAGCGCCGGTCCAAAATTCGATGCCCATTAAAGTTTGGAACACCACCGCCCCGGCATAGACTGTAACCGAGACTTTGGTAATGATATATGCAACCAGGGAAATGACGGACAGAATCCATCTGGCGGTCGGGTTGTAGCGTTTTTCTAAGAACTCGGGCATGGTAAAGACCCGGCTGCGCATGTAGAATGGAACGAACACCCAGCCCAGCAGGAGAATAGTCCAGGCATGCAGCTCGTAATGCCCCATCGCAACACCGCTTTTAGCGGCGGTTCCGGCCAGCCCGACAATGTGCTCAGAACCGATGTTGGAAGCGAAAATCGACGCCCCGATAACAAACCAGCCTACATGCCGGCCGGCGAGAAAATAATCCGTGGATGTGTCCTGTTTCTGCTTCATCACCCACCAGGCGATTCCGAATAAAACCATAAAATAAAACGCTAAGAATAACC
>CAYRTV010000258.1:0-4615 GCA_964427225.1 uncultured Eubacteriales bacterium | reverse complement strand
AACAGCCGTATCTATACCGGCAGGTTTGATATTATATTGAATTTCAGTTATAATTCACGCCTATTTAACCTAACTCATTCGAGATATAATAGAGACAGGTTTTATGTGTCCGTTATGCATATGAGGCGATTAGTATGAAAGTAAACGTATGGAATACAATTCTGCAGCTCAGCAAGGAACGGGGTCTGGATAAACAGGTCATCATCAACGCTATCAAAGAATCGCTCCAGGTGGCTTCCGCTAAATATTTTGAGGAAGACGAGAAGGTCCATATTCAGTTTAAACCGGAAAAAGGAGAGCTGAGGGTTTTTTCGGTTAAGCAAATCACCCCCTCTCCCACAGATTCTGTTTCTGAAATATCAGTTGACGAAGCAAAAAAAATTGATGCGACTGCGGAATCGGGTCAGTATATAGAAATAGACTTGCCTTCGGATACATTGGGACGGATTGCCGCCCAAGCGGCCAAACAGGTTATTTTTCAGAAGGTCCGCAGCGCCGAACAGGAAAAAGTCTATGAAAATTTCGCTCCCCGGATTGGAGAAGTAATAACCGGAGTTATGCGACGCATGGAATCCAGGCGAAATATCATCCTGGAAGTGAATAAAACAGAAGTGCTGCTTCCTGAAAGGGAAAAGATACCCGGCGAAAGATTTCAAAGGGGAGACAGGATAAAAGGAGTTATTCTGAAGGTATACAGGGAAACCCAGGGGCCCCAGGTTATAATCAGCCGCACGGATGACAGATTTCTGCTCAAACTGCTGGAAATCGAAATTCCTGAAATAGCTAACGCCAGCATTGAAATTCGGGACATTATCCGGCAGCCGGGGGAACGCTCAAAAGTCGCCGTCCATACGGAAGAAAAAGAAATTGATCCTATTGGAGCCTGTATTGGTATCAAAGGAAACCGCATTTTATCCATCAGCAAAGAACTGCAGGGGGAAAAAGTGGATGTGGTTAAATGGTCGGACAATCCAACTGAATTCGCTAAAGCGGCTCTCAGCCCGGCTAAAGTGGACAGCGTGACAATCGCCGACAGAGACAAGAAACTGATGCGAGCCAAAGTTCCGCGTGATCAGCTATCCCTTGCCATCGGAAAAAAAGGATTGAATGTCAGGCTTGCATCAAAATTAGTTGGTTGGAAAATCGATATTAGCAGCCCATAAGGAATATGACCAAGGGTAAAAAGATGACAAAGAAAAAAGATATAAAAAGCAACAAAACGAGTTCTGAAACGGAACCGCAGCCGGATCCGCAGTTCGTACAGGAAGGAACGAATGTCAAAGAGTTAGCAGATCTCCTGGGTATAAAAGGCAGGGACTTGCTGGATAAACTCAGCCGCAAACGGATGGAAATAAGCATGAACGATGTCTTAACACCCGATTTGGCGAAAAATATATCCAAAATCGTTTCTCAGGATATCCAGATCATTTCCTCTGAGAAATTGATTCGGCACCGCATCAAGAAAGAGCAGGAGAAGCTCATCCCCCGCCCTCCGGTGGTGACTATTATGGGACACGTTGATCATGGGAAAACCACCTTGCTGGATGCTATTAGAAAATCCAACCTGGTTAAAAGAGAGTCAGGCGGAATCACACAGCATATCGGAGCTTACCAAATTATTGTGGACACAAAAAAAATTACATTTGTTGATACACCCGGGCATGAGGCATTTACACAGCTTCGGGCCAGAGGGGCAAAGCTTACGGATATTGTCATTTTGGTGGTAGCGGCGGATGACGGAATCATGCCGCAAACCAAAGAAGCCATCCAGCATGCCCGGGCTGCCGGTGTACCCATCATGGTCGCGATAAATAAAATCGACCGCCCCAATGCCGATATTGACAAAGTCAAACAGCAGCTGTCTAAAGAAAATCTTTTAACAGAGGACTGGGGCGGAGAAACCATTTCCGTCGAAATTTCCGCTACAGAAAAAACCAATTTAGATGAACTTCTGGATATGG
Organism: uncultured Eubacteriales bacterium; assembly: GCA_964427225.1. GTDB lineage: Bacteria > Acidobacteriota > Aminicenantia > Aminicenantales > Aminicenantaceae > CAYRTV01. Next base: position 2,654 of record CAYRTV010000258.1, on the reverse strand, counting down.
TCGTACTGCTAAGCGATATGGAAGAAATCAAAGGTCATCCGGGTGTTCCCGCCCAGGGAGTGGTTTTAGAAGCGCGCCTGGATACCTCTAAGGGCCCTGTGGGAACCGTTATCGTCCAAAACGGCATCCTTAAACGGGGTGATGTTTTCATTTCCGGAACAACTCTGGGTAAAGTCAAAGCTTTATTCGATGAAGAAGGAAAAGGCACCAACGAAGCCGGACTGTCTACGCCGGTTGAAGTAATGGGCTTTAATAAAGTTCCGGTAGCCGGGGAACTGCTGCAGACACTGCCTGATATGGATTTGGCAAAAAGAATTGTCGATTATCGTCTAAACCAAAAAAAACAAAGGAAAGAAGGCGGGCAAGCAGAACGCATGACATTGGATCAGCTTTTTAAAGACATCGAAGAAGGTGAAACCAAGGAACTGCATCTCATAGTAAAGACAGATGTCCATGGCTCAGCCGAAGTTATGGAAGATATTCTCCCCAATCTCAGCACGGATGAAGTGAAAGTCAATCTTGTTTCATGTTCCACCGGAAAAATAACCGAATCGGATATTAATCTTGCGAGCACGACCAATGCCGTTATCATCGGATATAACACAAAACCCAGTAAAAAGACTTTGGATATGGCAAAAAAAGAAGGGATTGAAATCAGGGTATATGATGTTATTTATGAATTGATCGATGATATTAAAAAAGCTTTGAAAGGCATGCTTGAACCCATTGAGAAGGAAATCTATCTTGGAAAAGCTCAAGTTAAGCGCGCTTTTCGAATATCCAAGGTCGGACTGATTGCCGGATGCTTGGTTAAAGACGGTAAAATTGTCAGGAATGCCAAAGCCAAAATCATTCGCAATGGAAATGTGATCCATGAAGGAAAAATTTCTTCCTTAAAGCATCTCAAAGAGAATGTCACAGAAATAAAAAAGGATTATGAATGCGGAATCGGCATTCATAATTTTACCGATATTCAGCCCGGAGATGTGATCGAAGCATTTTCTACCGAGATGGTTGCTCCGGAGTGATTTAACGAACGCCGCCGAGGAGGAAAGTTTCTTAACCTTTAGAGGCCAATCAAATGATAATCGGATATTTAGGGTTGGACATTTACCTTCCCGGTTCCCATTCACTAAAGGAAAAAAGGAAGCAGCTCAACAGTTTTCGCGACCGTTTAAGAAAAAAATACAATGTATCTTTTGCCGAGCTGGACTTTCAAGATAAATGGCAGCGGTCTAAAATAGGCATAATCACCATCAATAATAAACAGCATATGGTCGAAAAAATTCTCAACTCAATTATCCGGGAAGCGGAAGATCGAATTGATGGAGAAATACTGCAAAAAGATATCGATTATTTTTAAGCTGCCCTGTCTCGGCCTTTTTTCCCTGATAATCTGAATCTGGGTGTAAGCAAATATGAATAATAAATCACGCCGTCAAAAAAGAGTGGAAAGCCTGCTTCAAGACGTTCTCAGCCGGAATTTAATGGAACCCTCATTATTTGGAGCGGCGACCATGATCACCATAACCGCAATTGAAGTAACCAAGGATTTACGTACTGCCCATATCTATCTCAGTATATTCGGAACGCAAAATGATAAGGATATTGTTGAGGAATTAAACCATAAAAAAGGATATTTTCGCAAAGCTATTGCCTCGCAAACGAAATTGAAGTATAATCCCATGCTAATTTTTCATCTTGACCCGAGATTTAAACAAGAAGAGCGAATTGAAAAAATACTAAACGAAATAAAAGATGATGAATGATGAGCCATTAAATCTGATTGCCAGAAAAATCATGGAAAGCCGCAAGATCGGAGTGGTTTCCCATTTAAGACCGGATGGGGATTCCATTTGCACCAGCCTGGCATTATTTTTTATTGGGCAGCAGCTCAATAAGGACATATCGGTTTATATTAAAGACAGCATTCCTATACCGTTTAATAATTTCCCTGATATTGACGCCATTCATATCGGTTCCATTCCCAAAGATTCCTATGATTCCATTATTTTACTGGAATGCGCAAATGTTTCCCGCTCGGGACAGACAGACTTAGATGAATATTTTAAAATCAACATTGACCATCACCATTCCAATGACTATTATGCGGATATCAATTGGGTTGACCCGGATGCCGCAGCTGTTGCGTGCATGGTCTATAAACTCGGAAAAAAATTAAAGGTTCACATCACCGGCCAAATCGCAACCCAGCTATACAGTGCCGTCGTTTCCGATACCGGTTCTTTCCAATTCTCAAACACCCAAGCCGAAGCGTTTAAGATCTGTTACGAATTGATTCAGCACGGCGTTGTTCCAATCCAAGTGTCAGATATGCTTTTTCATAATAATCCGCCGGAAAAAATCATGCTCCAGGGAAAGGTTCTCTCGACATTGAAACTTAACCCGCAAGGAAATATTGCGGTTATAACCATGCGGCAGAGTCACCTGCAATCGCTGAATCTTAAACAGATCGACACGGAAGATATCACCACTTGCGCCCGTTCTATTCGCGGGGTTAAAGTTATTCTATTTTTCAAGGAAATGGAGTCAGATACATATCGTGTGAGCGTTCGCTCCAAGGGAAAGGCTAATTCTGCAGAAATTGCGGAATTTTTCGGGGGCGGAGGCCATTTGCATGCTGCAGGATTCAC
>CAYRTV010000257.1:0-4620 GCA_964427225.1 uncultured Eubacteriales bacterium | reverse complement strand
AACCGGCAGGAGGCGGGTTTTTACACAGGCTATGTTGGATATGCTGATGCGGATGGGGACTGGGCTTATCCTGATATATACATCGGTGATTTTGATCCCAACCATACTTTTTCCGTCTCCATAACCCCTATACAAGCATCGGTTAAACTCACCCCCTTCGGCCGCACCCAAAAAATCATCCCTTATGTCGGCGGCGGTGTCGGGATATACGTCTGGAGCGTCAAGCTGGAAGGGGATATGATCGATTTTTCTGACGAATGGTATGATATCCAGGAAGGAGTGACCATTTATCCCATTTATATAGTGGACGCCCGGGAAGAAAGCCGGGTGGCTGTCGGATTTCATGGATTCGGCGGTATTATGGTTCCTATCGGACGCCGCATCAGCCTGGCAGGTGAATTCCGGTATAACGTGGCTAAAGGAGAATTTTCCGACGATGAATTTGCCTCATTTGCCGGATTTGAAGCTTTTGATCTGACCGGCTATACCGTTTCGGTCGGACTTAATTACTGGTTCTAATCCAATCCATCTCCATCAGGAGGGGGCGAAGCTGACCTGCGTTAAGGCTTCGCCCCCTCTCTTTATCCATTGCCATCCCAATCCGTTAGGCGTATTTATCGTACGAAATGATTTCTCCCAAGCTCTTCCTCCCCCGGTTCCGCGGCTCCTGAGCGGGATACCCCAGAGGGGTTAAACCCAATACCCGAACGTTTTCAGGGATGCTCAATATCGGCTTGACCTGCTGTTCATCAAAGGCTCCGATCCAGCAGGTCCCCAGCCCTTCTTCACAGGCCTGCAGCATGAGATGTTCGACAGCGACCGCAACATCGATGCACCAGGAGGTCATGTAATGACCTTGTTTCTGGTAGCTTTGGTCGGGGTAACCGCAAGCAACAATAATCAAGGGGGCTTCCGCCATAAATTTTTGATTGCGGGATGCTTCGGCCAACCTTATTTTCAACTCGCGGTCTCTGACAACGATGAATTTCCATGGCTGAAAGTTTTTTCCTGAAGGAGCCACCCGTGCCGCTTCCATAATCCGCTTGAATGAATCCTCGGGAACCGGGTCTGCTTTATATTTTCTTATACTGTGCCGTTTTTTCATGACCTCAAGTATACTCATGTATCCTCCTCTTTTTTCGCTGGTGTTAGGTTCATTATCCCCGTTTTTATACGGAAATTCAAATACCGGGCCGAATCAGTCTGCAAAGTGCTGCATTCGCCTCCGGTAAGCATTGGCTCGTCTATACTTTCCCCGCTTTACAGCACCATTAATGAGAATCCGGTATTTCTTTCTAAGCTGATTTTTCACCAATCGCTTCTGTTCCCCGTTCAATCCGGAAAACAATGCCTTTTCCAAAGCCTGGACTCGAAAACGGTCCATTCCCCAGTACTGTTTGGACAATTGATCGGGATGTCCGCCCCGCTTCACAATCAAGGGCTGTCCAAGAAAGGTCATGGGATATCGAGCTGCAATCCGGATACCAAGATCGTAGTCCTCGCAAGCCGGGAGAGATTCATCAAACCAACCCACTTCCTGAAATAAACAGCGGCGGAATAGAGCCGATGATAAGCTGAGCAGACACAAGGGCAGGACCTTGTCAAATATCATCCCGGAAAATTTACGGTGTTTTTTTCTGGGATTGACGAATTTACTGTTCCGGATCCATATTTCTTCCGTACAGCACACCACCGCCGCTGAATGGGAAAGCATGTATTTGATTTGAGTTTCAATTTTATCCGGCTTCCAAAGGTCATCAGAATCCAGATAGGCAATGAACTCTCCTGCAGCCCGGCTTAAGCCCAGATTACGGGCCGTGCTGACCCCGGAATGAGGGAGATACAAATAACGAATCCGGTCTCCGAAAGCCCGGATTACTTCCTGCGTGGAGTCCGTTGAGCCGTCATCCACAACAATCAGCTCCCAGGCTTGGGACGGGGATTTTTCAAAATAGGTTTGGTTTATGACCGATTCCAGTGCGTCTCGCAAAAAGTCCGCCCGATTGTAAGCGGGGATGATAACACTCAGCAGCGGCTGGTCCGGCACAAAAATTCCTTCACTGCGAATGTCTTCATTCCCCGCCTTCAGTTTGGACAGCTGCATTATCACTGAACTCATAGGGCAAAGACAGCAGCCCCCATATTGTTCTGAGTTTCATTTCCCCGGTAAAAGTGCAGTTGACACTCTCCTGCTGCAGCAATGCATAAACATCTTTACCGACCTCATGAAAATTGATCAAAGCCGGCAAGGAAAATGTCTTTTCTCCCTGTTTGGGAATGTTTTTGTCTCCTTTTATCCGGCCTTGATTGATTCCATGGCCGCCTATTTTGACCGAATATTCGATGGCATCAACCATAAGTTCAAAATCATTGGGATTCATAAAGGTGACTTCGAAAGAGAGATCCGCACCGCCTATGGTTAAAGTATTGATGTGTACGGCGTCCAGCTTGACTTCCGGGTCTTTGAAAATCGGAAATTCCCCGCTGAATGAGAAAGGAATCCGGCCCCTTTCCCTTCTCGCATCGGAAAATCCCAATTCTCCTCTGATGAAACATTGGATCATACTTCTTCCTCTTACTTCCGGGACTGCTCTGTAAAGAAGGTCATATGTAATCTTTACCGGAATCGCGACCATTGTATTCTGCATTGCTGGCACTTGCAGTCCCGGTTCAAGGGGAAGAGACAAATTCAGATATTCATTCTGACCAATCATAAATTGATAGTTATAACCGGACAAATAATAGGTATCCGTTGAGGAATTGGTCAAATCGACATAAAAAACCAGTTTCAAACCGTTTGAACTCAAATCCTGAACTTGTTTTTCCACCAAGGTCAGCTGAATATCCTTCTGCGGGTTGGCCTTAACCGCCGGAATCAGCATAAAGGACAACGCAACAGCTGCACATATTGTTTTTTTTATCATATTTTATTTCCTCGCAATTCTTCATAGATTTCTATTATATCCGGATTTCCCGAATCTGCAAATCCTATTCATCCTTTTCAGGCGATGCAGTCCAAGTTCCCTCTCGCCGCTCTGAGCGGAGGGACGGCATCCCCTCCTTCTTCTTCGACTTCTTTTCCTGCTATTCGTTTTTGTTCCTGCTATTCGTTTTTGCATGCATGGATATTTCATTATAAAAAACTATAATAAAAGCATGACTGATTCACGTATCATCTTTTACGAAGGCCGCAAGGGAAATGAGACGCCTCGCCGCCTCGTCCGGGATAACAAAAGTTATGAAATTGATATAAAGAAGCAGGAACGCAGAATGGATGAGGGCACCGGTAATATTACCGATGTGTTCTTCTGTAAAGCCGGGCCCTATTCTCTGCAAGTATTGGTTCATCCCGATGGGACATATTCAATTCACTATCTCATTCCCGGAACGAACCAGGAATCCTAAACGTCGCTTGCACGGAGCGGCAGTCCGTTATATGATGGATGCAATATTCCGGTTGAAGGAAAATAAGATGAAAAACACGTTGTTTATTTGGGGGAGATGGATTGCCGTATTATTCGGGCTGATACTATTTTTTCCCGGGTGCGGAGAACCGGATTCCGATGAATCATCGTCTATGATCTCCCTGGAACAAAAAGATATGCGGCCCAAGGATGATGCCCGTTATGCAGCCCAAACAAGAGATGATTTCACCCGGCAAGTCCTTACCATGGATTTTGACCGCATTCAAAAGCCGAATTCTCTTGACGCGTTTACATCTCATTTTCATCACCCGCCGGTCCGTCAAGGCCGGACCAGTACATGCTGGTGTTTTGCCGCAACATCATTGCTGGAGTCTGAATTACAGCGGATGGGAAAAGGCAAAATCAAATTATCCGAAATGCATACGGTATATTGGGAATTTGTTGAAAAAGCCCGGGGATTTATCCGCAGCAAAGGAGAGCAATTGTTCACGCGGGGTTCGGAACCCAATGCCTTATTTCTGCGCATGCAGCGATACGGGGCAGTGCCCGCCTCGGTTTATACGGGTTTGCTTCCGGAAAAAGAGGGATTTGATCATTCCGCGATGTTCCGGGAAATGAAAAGCTACTTGGAATTCTGCGAGGAATACGATTTTTGGGATGAATCAAGGGCCCTGGCTTATATTCGTTCGATTTTAAATTATCACATGGGAAAACCTCCGGATAGATTCATTTTCGATGAAAACGAGATCACTCCCCTTGAGTATCTTAATGAAGCTCTGGAACTCAACCTGGACAAATATGTCAGCTTTATCAGTTTTCTTTACCTTCCCTTTTATACCCAGGGTGAATTTAAAGTTCCGGACAATTGGTGGCATTCCGACAAGTATTATAATGTTCCCCTTGAAGATTTTTATTCTGCTTTGGTTAAAGCCTTGAACAACGGTTTCACCGTGGCGCTCGGCAGCGATGTATCCGAACCGGGAAGGAGCGGACCCCATGATATCGCAGTTATCCCCACTTTTGATATCCATCCCGCTCTTATTGACCAAGACAGCCGGGAATTCCGCTTTTCCAATCACACCTCAACGGATGACCACGCCGTCCATGCTGTCGGGATTAACAACCAAGGCGGCCATACCTGGTTCTTGATCAAGGATTCCGGACACAGCGCTTACGACGGACGTTACCCCGGCTA
>CAYRTV010000256.1:0-4645 GCA_964427225.1 uncultured Eubacteriales bacterium | reverse complement strand
GCTGTAGTATTTCTCAATATACCGGCGGCCGTTTTGCCCCAGTTCCCGGCATTTTTCCGGATCTTCTTTTAAATTTCCAAAGGCTGTTTTCATGCCCTCGATATCATCCGGGTCAACATTTATTCCTCCGCCCGCCTCTTCCAGAATGCGGGCGACTTCAGATTCATCATCGGTCAATCCCATCACCGCCCGCCCCGCGGACATATAATTGTACAGTTTGGACGGTACGGAAAGCTGGGTCTTGGTCCGGTCGAGAGGAACTAAAAGTATGTCTGCCGAAGACAACGTGGCCGGAAGCTGGTCATAAGGCTGAAAAGGCAGGAACCTAACATTCGACAGATTCAGCTCTTTGGCTTTATCCACTAAATCCGGTTTTTTCAACCCTTCCCCTATTATGGCCAATTGAAAACCGGGGTCGTCCTGCAGGCGCGAGGCGGCCTCAATGACCTTTTGCAAAGTAACATAACTGCTGAGTGAAATGGTGCCGGAATACATAACAGTGAACTTTTTATGAAACCCAAACCGCCGGGCCACATAATTGTCCCGCGGCAGAGGTTTCAAGAAATCAGTATCAACCCAGTTGGGAACAATATACAGTTTTTCGGACTTAACTCCTTTCTCCAGCAAATTTTTCCGAAAGCCCTCACTGATAACGGCAATCTTATCCGCCTGGCGGTAAATCCACTTTTCAAATTTACGGGCCAGCTCGATGGCCCATTGTTTTCTCAGCAATCCCGACTCAATAGATAGGTCGGGATGAATATCCTGCACACTCAAAAGCACGCCCGCCTTATTAATCAGCCTGGCACGGCGGCCGATCCAGCCGAGCTGCAACGGAGGCAGCCGGAGAAACAGCACATCTCCAGGCTTGACTCTGCGCAGCAGATTTAGATAGGACCATCCCGTATACAGGGACCAGGCAATCAGTCTTCCAATGTGGTGGACCGTGAAATTGGTCCTGTATCGCCTGATTAAGGCACCGTTTTCCTTATCGGCGGCAAAGAGCAATCCCTTATAGTCCCGTTGCAGAGGGGGCCTGGGAATGGTGGTGATGACTTCCACTTTATACCCGCGGTCACTCAAATAAGAAGCCAGTTCCTCCATCAAAATCGGCGCACTTCCGAATTCAGGCAGGTAATACATAGTATGGATATATACTTTCATCGTTTCATCCTTTTTCTCACTGCGGCAGCATCATTCACCATTAACCATTCCCCGGTTTCGCGTTTTGCGATTCATAAACCTTCTAATATACGAAGCAGCACAAGATCCTCACGTCGCTACGCTCCTCAGGATGACATTCTATCACGATTCACGGCTTTCGCGTTTTACGTTTTACATTTCGCGTTTCGCTTTTCGCGTTTCGTGTTTTACGTTTTACGTTTTGCGTTTTGCGTTTTGCGTTTTACATTTTACGTTTTGCGTTTATATGTTTCGCCTTTTGCATCTTCTGTATGCTGTTGGCTAAAAAGATAAATATAACCGGCGGCTGGAACGAATAAAAGCAGGTCAATCCCGTAAAAAGCGGCGGTTGATTCGAAAAAACCACGGGCGGTTAAAAAGCCGGCAATCAGGATGGATTCAATGAATACGACATCTCTAGCCAATTGACCGGTCCGTATCCGCCGCAAAATCTTATTTTTAATGACGATATACCACAAGCTGACGACCGCGGCAATAAAAAACAACAGTCCGATTATTCCCCCATGCATCATGGCATGCAAATAGGAATTATGTATGTGTTGAGAATCAAGCAGAATCCGGTCGGAATGAAAACCCCAACCTAAAAACGGGGATTCTCTGACTTCAGCTAACGCCTGTTGCCAAGTCAATTCTCTTCCGGTTAAATCAACCAGCTGATCCAAGCTTTCACCAGCCCGCTCCCGGTACCCGACCACGTATAGAATATATGAGAAGGCTGGAACTAAAAAAATAAACTGCCAGCGCAGACCCAGCATATGCAGCAAAAGAATTCCGGCAACTCCCAGACCCAATAGTGCCGTCCTCGATTGTGTTTGAATCAAAAGGAACACGGCAAAAGCAGAAGGAATAATCCAAATAAAACGTTTCATTTGTCTGCTGAGAATAATACGGACCACCGAAATAATCAGAATTATCAGGGCAAACCGGCCCACCCCATTGGCCCGGATTTGACCGAGCCCGAACGGCAGTTCATAAAACATCATCCGGTAAGGCCCCAAAATACCATAGCTTAAAGCCGGAGGGAGAAGACTGACGAAAACAATGCCGCACAAGATGTAATTGGCTGTGATCATTCGTTTTATTAGTTCCAGGGCTTTATGTTCCTGCATGACAAACCAGGTCATAATAACCGGAGCAAGGTAAACACTCCCCCAATAAAGCGCGGTCGTTTTTTCGGGCGAAAAGAATGAAACCGACAGTCCCACAACAGCATAATAGAAAAGCATACCCGGCGGATTGGATAAGGTTGGCATTTTCACCCGCGCCAGCAGCATGAAAATAATGACAATATATAAAGCTAAAACAGGGGCGAAAGCCCGCAAACCCTGAAACAGGGCTAACGGATTGGAGAACATTCCACTGGTCACATTATAGATGCCGGTGAACATCCCAGCCCAAATCATCAGCCAAAGTATGGTGATCATTAGATTATTTTTATTTTATTTAAGGTTTATAAACCGTGACTCGTGAATCACGAACCGTCGGCTTTGGTTTATTTTTGATTTTTGTTTTTTGATTTTTGAGATAACAAGGCCTCTTGATAAATCTTCTCCATCCTCTCCCCCAGCTGGTCCCAAACATAGTATTCCAGTACGCGCTCCCGGGCGGCTTTTCCCATATTCAGCCGCCGCCCCTCATTCCGGCATAGTAATTGCAGAGCTTGAGCCAGGCTTACCGCGACTTGAGCCGGGTCCCCCGCCCTCACTTTTGTCCCCCACTTTCGGTCGATATGAAAACCGGTTCCGGCCGTATCCAAACCGATTACGGGCCGGCCTTGAGCCATCGCTTCTATAATCACCGCACCTCCTCCATCCCGAAAACTGGGGAATAAAAAGACATCACAGCGCCGCATTTTTTTCAATAGTTCAGTCCTGCTCATCCAAGGAATGATTTTCACGCGGTCCTCAATCCCATAAGTCCGTATCAATTCATTCAGATTTTCCCTTTCCGTTCCTTCGCCGATGATTTCAAACTCAGCCTCCGGATTATTCCTTATGAATATATTAAAGGCGGAAACGGCCAGTGCAAATCCTTTCAGCCGGTGCAAACGGCCGGCTGTCATCACTCTGAAGGGACGCTTCATTCCCCGCCTTCGGGGAACCGGTCCGACATCTTGCCGTGATATGCCGTTGACTGGAAAGTAAGTCACTTTATGCCGGTACTTTTCAGGGATTTTGTCCCGGGTCTCCCGGTTGCAAACCAGAATGGCCCGGGCCCTTTTGACACACCGCCGGCGTGTCCATAACCGGCGTCCCACCCATTGCGCTGCTTCCCTGCCGAATTCCGATAATTTTCCGCCCAGAGTGTATTCTTCTTTCAAAGGCTCAGGGGTGACTTGCCCCCCGCCGACGGGACCCCAAATAAAAGGCACCGGCAAAAAAGCACCGATAAAACTGGGAATCCAATCATTTCCGAATGTCACATGATGAGCCGCATCAAATTGAATCTGCTTATGCAGTTTACGGGCTGCCCGCCATGCCTTAATCTGCCATAAATAATAATAAATCCTTTGGGCGAATTCGATTCTGTACATCACTCTCATCCACCGGGGCAGATTAACAAAACGAATCGATGTTCCCTGCATACCGCTATTGGCTAGGGCGTCGACAACCGCATCCCTGTTATATGAATGTGTGAGCACCCACACCTCATGCCGGCGGTTGATTTGGTCAGCCAGATTCCAGCCAACCAGATCCTCCCCCGGATGAAGCTGAAGGGATCCGCTGGGATTAAACGCGTAAGCCGAAATGAGAATCTTTTTACTTTTCATTTTGTTTAAACCTGAATCACTTTGAACGGCCGGAGGCTGCACAAACCAATAATACGATATCCCCAGGACTGCATTCAGCCCTGCATGTCATCCCCAGGGATGCGGCAGCAGCCCGAGGGGATCTTAGACTGCATCGCTTAACAATTCGATACCGTCTCGTCATGCAAGCGCTGCCTAAGATTTCCTCCGCTACGCTACGGGAATAACATGTTTTAGTGGAGCCGGGGCGGCAAATAACCGCCTCCGGCCCCAAAACCAGGGTTAATACCAATAAATAAGCTACCGCCGGTGGATATTTTACCAAAAATAAATTGTTTTTGACGATATTCTACCCAGGCAATGCGTCATTATTTTAGGAAGGAGAATTTCCACTCATTATCCTGACCCAGTCTTCCTATCCATAATCCGATAGTATTATCCGTCGAATTAAAATTGATTAAAATAACCAATGCAGATGAAAAGAGAGGTGATATTGCATAACCTTTTCTCACCCTTCAGGGTGATATCTTGGGTCATCGCCAAATGGATCGGTTTCTGAAATTTAAATCCTGCTGCATCTTCGACGCCGGCAGCGGACATGCGCAAATCCGCGCCCAGCTGAAAGAGCTGAGTTATATTGACCTGAATTATTCACGGGCCGAGATTGCCGCAGACGACGACAATACGTTCATT
>CAYRTV010000255.1:0-4650 GCA_964427225.1 uncultured Eubacteriales bacterium | reverse complement strand
TTCCGAATCATTTTAGGAGACATATGCACATTGTCTTCAGGAAACTCCAGGGACGCTTCAATTTGAGAAAGAATGTGGATAATTTGATTTCGCAGATTTTGGATGTGTTTAGACAGGCTGCCGGACATTTGACGGTAGGATAATTGTGCCTGTTCCAGTGACGAAGCCTGAATTAAATCATTCACGGCTTGAGCCTGAATCATATCAATACGTCCGTTCAAAAAAGCTCTTTGGGTGAATTCACCGGGACTCGCTTGCCGGGCTCCCGCTTTTATGCCTAATCTGATGGTCTCTTCTAAAAGGAGAGGACTGCCGTGGCAGCTGATTTCAATGACATCCTCTCGAGTATAAGAGCGGGGAGCGCGAAAATAAACCAGCATGGCGGTTTCGTAATATTCTTTTTTTTCAAAATGATAAAGCCGGCCGAAGATCACTTGCCGCGGTTGAATGGATGGAGAGCTATTTTGGGGATGGAACATTTTTTCAGCTATTGACAGAGCTTTTTCACCGCTGAGGCGAACAATCCCAATGCCTCCATATCCAAACGGGGTGGATATAGCGATAATTGTGTCATCATTCATGGCTGTTCCCCACATATAAGCGCGGGGTTTATCTCGATCGGCGCAGGATTCGTGTCAGCTGGCTGGATTCCCTTTAACGGGATAAACCCGGACTTTTTTCATGAATCCGTTACCCAGGCTTTCAGTGGAAATTCCGGGAATCTTATTAACCGTCAAATGGACAAGCCTGCGTTCGTACGGATTCATATAGTCGAGGGTTTCATTCCGGCCGGATTCCCGGACTTTGCGTGCTATAAATTGCACATAATCTCTTAACTCCCGCTCTTTCCGTTTGCGGAAAAAATCACAATCGGTTTGGACCCGGCGGGGGGATACTTTATTAAGAATATGCTGCAGCGCCAGCAGTAAGGCCCCGTCTTTCTGCAGAAGGAAATGTTTGTCCTTGCCATCGAAGATAAAATATTGGATATCCCGGTTTTTTTTGACTTGATAGCTTAATTCCAAGGGAAATTTATCCAACAAATCATCTAAAAATCGGGATCCGGAAGACGGTTTCGCGTCTTCCTTCGGCCAAGCCCGAATCACGATTTCTTTGGTTTTAATGCCGAACAGCTTTGTCTTTTCCGCTACAATTTCGTAATTGAATTGAGTTCGCGGAATTTTCAGAACGTGTTCGGCATGACTGATGACATCTTCCAGGTTGCGGCCTTTAAACTCTTGTTTTTTATTTTTTTCTTCTTTTGCCATGAGACTCTCTCTTTTCTTTATGCATAAAACGATTCATGATGAATTGCTGACCAATCTGCAGTACATTATTGGTCAGCCAGTAAAGAACCAGACCACTCTGAAAATTCATGAAAAAAACGGTCATCACCACCGGCATGATAAGCATCATCTTTCTCTGAGTCGGGTCAGCGCTGGTAGGAGTCATTTTTTGACTGATATACTGAGTGATGCCCATCAATATAGGAGTGACATAATAAGGGTCCTTTATGGAAAGATCATTGATCCAGAGGATAAACGGGCTGTTGCGGAATTCGATTGCGACAATCAGCAGGCGGAAAAATCCCCAAAAGATCGGCAGCTGGATCAGGATGGGCAGACAGCCCCCCGCGGGATTAACGCCATGCTCTTTGTACAGTTTCATGGTTTCTTCATTGAGTTTGCGCCGTTGTTCCATATCCTGCTTAGCCTTTTTATATTTATTCCGCAAGGCTTTGATTTTCGGCTGGAGTTCCTGCATTTTTGCCATAGATTTCGTGCTGCTGTATGTAAGAGGAAAAAAGATAATCTTAATAATTATTGTTAGGATAATAATGCTGAAACCCCAATTTGGAATCGCCTGATGAATGGCTTTGATAGCTTTATAGAGGAGTTCAGCAATGAATCCGAAGAAACCGAATTTAACCAGCTTATTGGCTTGGTGTCCGAAATCGGACAGGAGGTCATACTGCTTGGGGCCGATAAAAGCCTGCTGAACATGGTCGGCGGCTAAGAAATAATAAGGGATTTCATTCACGGTTTCTTGGAAGAAAACCGCACTGGATTCTTGCGGCTGGGTGACCAGCAGGGCTGTGAAATATTGACCCTCATAGGCCGCCCACTGCACAAAATTAAACGAGCCGGGCTGCTCGTAATCCTTTTCTTTGATTCGGCTGACCTCTTCTCCGGAAAGCACAGCGGCCCCGTCCTCCTGCCCGAATCCTTTATCCTCAGTCTGTATGTCGTTGACGATTGACGGCCCCCAAACGACCCGGGGATGAATTTCTCTGCGGCCGGCCCAGGCCTCAATCCGGACATCAATCACATAACTGTCCTGATAAAAAACAAAGGTTTTATTTATGCGATTTCCCTCAGGATCAGAATAAACAAAATTAAGTGTAGCGGAATCAGTCTGATAAAAATTCAGATTTTGAGTATTGCTCTGGAAAAGTGCTTGATTGACCGGTGCTTTTAAGCCGTCCTCTTCCGTCATTAAAGCAAAGGGAAAGTATCCGATATCGCGGGCGGTCTGGGTGACTAGTTCCATCCCTTCGCCGTTTTCACCTTGGTGTTCTTTGAGAGTCCAGCTTGTGAGCACTGCACCCCGATTACTCCATTCAGCCCGGTATAGATTCGTTTCCACCACAATTGATTCCTCATTGTCTGCGGAAACAGAGTCAAACGATTGGGGAGGCTCTTTCCGTACTGTTTCCGGCTGAAGAGAGGTTTCGGTCTCAGGTTCGATCACCTTTTCTTTTTCAGCCGGCTTGTCCGCAGCGGGTTTCCCGCTTTCCGCCGGAGCCGCGGAGTCCTGCGGCGGTTCATTTTGAACGAAAAGTGCCTGATAGGCAAACAGCACGACAAACGAAAGAACAATTGCAAATAAAAGTCTTTTTTCCATGATATTTGGATCCTTTATGGAACGGGGTCGACTCCGCCTGGATGAAGAGGATGGCATTTAAGGAGTCTTCTGGTTCCTAGATAAATTCCTTTCGTCAAGCCGTATTTTTCAACGGCCTCATAAGTATACGTTGCACACGATGGATGAAAGCGGCAATGATTTCCGAGCAATGGAGAAACAGCTTTCTTGTAAAATCTTAATAAATACAGCACACCTTTTTCCATTGGAATTCAGTCTTGAAAAGCGATTGTTTTGAGAGCTTTCACAAAATCTTGTTCTATTAACGGCCATGGTGCCGTTATTATATTCTTTTTAGAGATGAATACCATATCCAGAGACGTATGTATCAAATGTTTATTCCTCCGGAATAACGATCTGATCCTTCGCTTAGCTCGATTGCGTTTAACCGCATTCCCAATTTTTTTGCTGGCTACGGCAGCAAATCTTGATGGGCCGGATTCGATGGGACAATAGGCCAGAATAAAATATTTCCCTCTATACCGCTTACCCTCTGCATATACTTTTGTAAAATCTCTTTTATATCTGAGCCTCTCATTGAGGCTGAGGGTCTCCGCCATTAACCGGCTAGTCTGGAACGCCCTTTTTTGCGCCGGTTTTTGATAATTTTTCTTCCGCCCTTGGTGCGCATCCGGACCAGAAAACCATGATTCTTTTTTCGCTTTCGATTATTTGGTTGGAATGTTCTTTTCATCTTTTAACTCTTTTTCTACTTTAGTTTGGATAAATATATTAATAAACCTGGCTTTGTCTGTCAAGCTGAAAGGCATTGGAACACATTTTGTGTTTGACTAAAAAATGAAATTTCACTATAATATGGGCTCAAAATGGATATATTTTCTGTTGGGGATAAAGTCATTTACCCGAACCAGGGTATCGGAGTTGTTGAGGATATTCAGCAGTCAAATCTCTATGGAGAAGAATCCCGCATTTATCATTTGAGAATCATTTCCAACGATACTTTGATAATGGTCCCTTCTGCCAGCGCTGAAGAAATCGGAATACGCAAACTCAGCTCTCAAAACAAGCTGCAGCAGCTTTTTCATTTTCTGGAAGACGGGATGGTGCATGTCACTAAAAATTGGAAGGGCCGGTATAAAGAGCATGTTGAATTGATGAAATCCGGATCCATTCTTGATGTTGCCATGGTCTTAAAAAGCCTCTATTACCTGGATACCGTCAAGCCGCTTTCATTCCGGGAAAAAAAGATGATGGAAAAGGCCAAAGAACTATTGATCATGGAAATCTGTGAAGTCGTTGACTGCACTCCGGAGGAATCAAGGCGCCGGGTCCATGCCAAATTGTCAGCATGTTTTGAAAACGCCACGCCGCAAATGGATTCCTGAGTTTTGTAATGCTGGTTCCCGCCCTGTTTCTTTTCGTTTTTTTTATCTTACTGAGTGCTTTATTTTCTTCATCCGAGACTGCAATCATCGGATCCAGCCCCCATAAAATTGATTATTTGAGCCGCCAGGGCTCAAAATCCGCCCAGCTTATAAAGAAAATGCAGCGGAAAGTGGACGACCTGCTGGCAACGATTCTAATCGGAAATACACTTGCCAATGCAGCCGCAGCGTCGGTCTGCACATACATTTTCGTTTCCTTCATTCCCAATAAAAATCAGGCGGTTCTCCTTTCCACTTTAGCGACAACGGTGATCATTTTGTTTTTTTCCGAAATAAACCCGAAGACATACGCGGCATATAATCCCATGCAGATTTCCTCTCT
>CAYRTV010000254.1:0-4666 GCA_964427225.1 uncultured Eubacteriales bacterium | reverse complement strand
AGAAAAACCTAGAATCCATCGGAATTATTCACTGTGCCGGACGGGATGAGCTGGGATATTGCTCGGGTATATGCTGTTCTTATTCGGTGAAGTTTTCCCATTTTCTGAAACACAAAATTCCGGATTCGCGGATATCGCATTTTTACGAAGACTTGTGTGTGCCCGGCCGTACGCATCAGAAGTTTTATGAAGATATTAAAAGCAAAGGAACGCAGTTTTGTCATTATGACAAAATTAAAGTCGAGGAGCAGAATGGTTCGCTTCAGATCAATTATACAAACGGCGGCGGAGGGGAAACTTTTCCGGCTGACATGGTGATTATTTCACCGGCAATGATTCCGGCGGCAGGAACGGAAAAACTGGCTGGAATTTTAGGTGTCGGACTGGGTGAGCAGGGATTTTTTGCGGCCGAGGATGAGAAACTGGCATCAGTATTGTCGGAAAAAGATGGGATTTATTTGACCGGATGTGCGGAAGGTCCGAAAGATATTCCTGAGTCCATCGCCCAAGCGGAAGCGGCGGCCGGTAAAATTCTCTCATCGTTTCGGGAAGGATAAAGCAATGAATGGAAACATTGGTGTTTATGTATGTGAATGCGGGCCTAATATTAAAGATCGTATAGATATTGATAAAGTAATCGATGCTGTGACTGGTATTGAGGGGATCAAGACCGTCAAAAGATATTCTCTTCTTTGTTCCAACGACGGTAAAAAATTCCTGGAGGAGGATTTAAAAAAAGAAAAATTGACCCATGTTGTGATAGCGGCCTGTTCCCCCAAAGACCATGAACAGACATTCATGAGGGTATGTGAACGTGCGGGCATCAATCCATATCTCTTTCAACTGGTCAATATAAGGGAACAATGTGCCTGGATGATTCCTGATAAGGCAGCCGCCACGGAAAAAGCCATCCAGTATGTTATGGCCGGAATCCGCCGCGTCACTCTGCAGTCGCCTTTAAAACAAATGGAAATAGAGAGTAAGCCCGATGTTTTGGTTATCGGCGGAGGTATCGCCGGGCTGGAGGCCAGTCTTTCGCTGGCGGGATCGGATCGAAAAGTCTATTTAGTGGAGAAAGAGGAAGCCCTGGGGGGAAAAGTTAAACATCTTTTTGCACTGCTTCCGCATCAGGGAAAGGATGTGTCTCTGGTCGAAGAAAAAATTCAAGTGGCCGCAGAGAACGAAAATATTGACGTTTTAACCTCGAGCCGGGTAACCGATGTCCGCGGATTTTTGGGAAATTTTGAGGTGGAAATAAGTCCGGTTAAAGGAGAAGGGGTTGGAAGAAAGATTCAGGCAGGTGCTATTGTAGTGGCTACCGGATTCGGACTTTTTGATGTGAACCAGACGCCTCAATATGGGTATGGAAAAATCGACAATGTCTTCACGGCCTTGGAATTTGAGGAAATGATGAAAAAAAAGGAGGTCATTCTTAAAAACGGTCAACCTCCGAAATCCATCGCGCTCATTCATTGTGTCGGCCGCAATGAAAAAGGATACTGCTCGAAAGTCTGCTGCCTTTATTCCATCAAATATGCCCATTATCTCAAGGACACGCTGCCGGATGCGGAAATAACTGATTTTTATATTGACCTATGTCTTCCGCATAAGTCCGACCAGAAATATTTTAATGAAGCTAAGGACAAAGGGGTGCGGTTTTTGAGGACAGATGAGTATGCGCTGGCAGAAAAAGACAATCAAATTCAGGTCTCATTTCAAGCGGAAGGAAAGAAAAAAAATATGTCTGTAGATATGGTGGTGCTGGCGCCGGCTATGATGCCTACCGAAGATACGCCACAATTGGCTGAAATGCTCAACATCCCCCTGGATCGGACCGGGTTTTTCAAAGAGATTCATGAAATTCTTGATCCGGTTGCCACGCCGGCGGAAGGAGTCTATATTGCCGGTTGCGCGCTGGGTCCGAAAAATATTCCTGAATCCATGGTTCAGTCTCAGGCGGCGGCCGGAAAGATTTTTTCAGGGCTGATTCCTGGTAAAAAAATTAAGCCGGAAGTAAAAGTCTCGGAAATTGTCGAAGAATTCTGCACCGGCTGCCAGATGTGTCTCTCGGTTTGTTTTTACGGCGCTATCAGCTTTGAATCCAATAAAGGAGTTTCGGTTGTTAACGAAGCCATTTGCCGGGGCTGCGGAAATTGCGTGGGGAGCTGTCCGTCAGGTGCTATACGTTCAAAACATTTCACCTATCCTCAGCTGTACCAGGAAATATTGGCCTCATTGAGGCAATAAGGAGATGTGATGAATTATGTGTTTAATTCCGGGGACGGCCCTCGGGAAGCAATCATACGTTTTCTCAAGCAGGCATTGGAGAAACACAGCTTTGATTTTTTGATGATTCCCCTTAAAGGACCGGATGAGTTCTCATATTCGTGGGTATTGATGAAAGATCCGGCGCTTTTGGAAAAAGCAGATCCTTTGCCCCCGGTTATGACGGTTCAAGGCGGCCATGCACTTTCCAGCATAACCAAACATGGAAGCATGGGAGTGGAAACCGCAGCAGTGATGCGGCCTTGTGAAATCCGTGCGGCGGTAGAACTGGCCAAGCTCAAGCAGATTGACCTGGAGGATATGACTCTCATCAGTATCGATTGTCCCGGGGCTGTTCCGCTTACAGAATATATGAATGATCCTGAAAATAATGCGGCTAAGTTTGGAAAACTCCTCCAGTCATGGGATGTCAGTGATGATTTGCGGCCGGCATGCCGGTATTGCCACCGGTTCAGTCTTCCCGAATTGAAAGAAAAGGAGGGCCCTGTTCCCGGCCCCGATCTGCATATCGGCATAGGAGAAGGAAATGAAAATTTGTTTTTTATTCCGGCAACTCCCAAGGGTGAAAAATTATTGAAGGGCCTGGACCTTTCTCCGGCTGATACCTTGACTGAATGGAAATCCAAAACGGAAAAAATCAGAAAAAAGAAATTAGATAATAAAAATCATGCTGAAGAGGAATGGGGGAAGGCGATCCAAGGTTCAGACCGGTTTGCGGATGCTTTTGATGCATGTATCAACTGCCATAACTGTATGCGGGTTTGTCCGGTCTGTTATTGCCAGCAATGCTACTTCGATTCCCGGAATTTGAAATTAAAACCTGAGGATTATCTGGAAAGAGCGGAAAAAAGGGGCGCCTTGCGATTTCCGCTGGATACTTTGCTCTTCCAGCTGGGCCGGATGTCGCACATGCTGCTCTCCTGTGTTGCCTGCGGCGCGTGTGAAGATGCTTGTCCCATGAACGTTCCTGTCGGTCAGATATTCACCGTAATCGGAAGTCAGGTGCAGGCGGATTTTGGTTATTCGCCGGGCATAAACCGGCGGGAGCCGCTGCCGCTGCAGGATTTCCGGGAAGATGAGTTTTTAGAGGTGGAAACGCCGACTGAGACGGAAGGAACACCGGCAAGGGGGGCGGAATAAATGTCAAAGGCACTGAAAATAAATAAAAGCATCAATGAAGGAGTCGTAGAACTCCTGGAGCATCTCCTGGACATCGAAAAGATCAAGGCTGTCTTCGCATTGAAGAAAATCAATGAGAATGGTGCGGCGGTTTATTCTCTGATTTCCAGCCCCGAGGAATTAAAGAAAGCGGTTCCTTTTTACCCCCTTATGCCCGTTAATGCAGGAAAAGTCCTTTCCGCATTCACTTTGTGGGAAGCGACGGAAGATCCGGTTGCCGCTGTACTGCGGCCATGCGAGCTGAAAGCATTTGTCGAACTGGTTAAGCGGACCCAGGGAAATCTGGACAATATCCTCATTATCAGTTCGACCTGCGGAGGAGTTCTCCCGCTCAGCACAATCGATGCCGGAGATTTGGAGAAAAATCAAAAAACATATTGGGTAACGGTGAAAAAAGGGAACGTTGATGTGAACATTCGCAAGACTTGTCAAAGCTGCGTTGATTTTGTTCCGCAAACAGCGGATATGACGGTGGCTGTTTTAGGCCGGGATACAGACAAGGAAACGCTCATTTTTCTGAATACCGATAAGGGCGAAAAATGTGCTTCGGATGCTCCCGGCAGCATTGCAGAAGCGAAACAGGATGAAGATAAGCTCGCAGAGGTTACGGCACTGAGAGAGGAAAAGAAAACCGCTCAAAATGAAGAATTCAAAAGCACTCAGGATGATGCCGAAGCACTGGTTAAAACCTTTGCGGCCTGTCTGGGATGCCATGCCTGCAGCCATGTCTGCCCCATTTGTTTTTGTACCCTCTGCGATTTTGAGTCCAAAACCATCGAACCGCAGCCGCATAGTTTCCCTTCCGAGCTGGATCAAAGGGGCGGGCTTAAAGTGCCGCCGGGCAATATTTTCTTCCACCTGGGGCGCATGACCCACATGGCTGTTTCCTGTATCCGTTGCGGCATGTGTTCGGATGTCTGTCCGGTTAATATTCCGGTGGCGACGGTATTTTCCAAAGTCGGCGAGTCCGTCCAGAAAGAGTTTGCATATGTACCGGGAAGGGACGTGGAAGAGCCTGCTCCCACCGGGACGTATAAAGAGGATGAATTTGTCAAAGTCGGAGAACAATGAGAGTGCAGCGGAAGTGCATATGAGGCAATAAAATGAATAATCAGAATAATCCGAAAATTGTTGGTTTTCTCTGCAACTGGTGTTCATATACGGGAGCGGATCTGGCTGGAACCGCACGTATGAAAATACC
>CAYRTV010000253.1:0-4672 GCA_964427225.1 uncultured Eubacteriales bacterium | reverse complement strand
GATCCCAGGGCCTCCACAGCCGGCAGTTTTCGGATCAATGCATTCTGTTTGACCAGCTTGCGCGCCCCCAGGGCTAAAGCGATGGTCACCACCGCCGGAAGCGCTTCCGGAATCGCCGCCACCGCCAGAGAGATGGCCGTCAGCAGCATCAGCATCACCGGTTCGCCCCTGATGATACCGGCAGTAAAAAATATCACACATAGTCCCAATATCGCTAAAGCCAAAACTTGTCCAAACCGGGACAGGCGCTTTTGCAGCGGAGTCTTTACTTTTTCTTCCGCCTGCAGCATCCCGGCTATTTTGCCGATTTCGGTTTCCATTCCAGTTGCGGTCACAACGCCCCTGCCCCGTCCGTAGGTGACGACTGTGCCTTTATAAGCCATATTGATGCGGTCCCCGACCGGCAAGTCCTTCTTCAGCAGGGGCTCCGTTTGCTTCTCGGCCGGAATCGATTCGCCGGTAAGTGCCGCTTCTTCAATTTTTAGCCGGACAGATTCCAAGATCCTCATATCGGCAGGAACAATTTTTCCTGTCTCCAGCAAAACCATGTCCCCCGGCACCAGTTCGGCTGCAGGAATAGTGGTCTGTGCGCCATCCCGCAGGACCGCTGCTTCCGGGGCTGCCATCTGCTTGAGAGCGGCCATGGCCTTTTCCGCCCGGTACTCCTGCACAAATCCGATCACCGCATTGAGAATCACAATGACCGCAATCGCGATGGTATCAGATAATTCACCTGTAAAACCGGCAACCACCGCTGCCGCTAAAAGAATCAATATCATGAAATCTTTGAACTGATCGAGAAACATGGCCGCCGGACTGCGCCCGGGTTTTTCCTGCAGTTCATTGCAGCCGTATCGCTCCAGCCGTTCGGCAGCGTCCTGAGAATTCAGGCCGTCGGAAGAGGCATGTAAATTCTGAATGACATCTTCTTTTGTCTTCGAATAATAATCCATCTCTGCAAAATGCTCCTGTCGTTAATAGTCCGGTAAATGCCTAATCTGAACTATTACTTAACCTGAATTATTCATAAAAAAATTGCGGTATTTTTACACATTCTTTTTTATCAGCGATTAACATGATTTGTATTGAAAGTTCATATATTATAATCGCAATTTTTTTACCCTTCAAGCGGGCCGAATCTCACCGCATCTTTCGGCTTGCAGCTCGTCGTAGTGAAGTGCCACGACTTCCTCGCCGCAAACCGAAATCTGCGGCAATCTCGGCCCGTGAATAATCCAGGTTAAAAAGTAACACACACTGTCATCCTGAGTAGCGAACCGACATGAGAATCTTTTACTGCTAAGCACAATGAAACGGTATTGACTGCCGAAGCAGAATAAGATCCTCTAAGCCTGAGCCTGCTGCCGCCCGCCTCAGGATGACACAAGGATTCATTCATATTGTTTCGAGTATTATATATTGTCCAGTTTAATCCGGCAATGGTCAAATATTGGCGCTAGCCAAAGGGTCGCAATGTTCCTTTTGAAAAAGGCTGAGATGCAGCGGATTAATCACCGGTTTCTGAAACCATAAAAGCCATGAATGAGCTGCAGGCGAAACATAAAGTTAAACACATGGGAGTCAGTCACTTCTCTGTCCGGGAAACCCGCGAAGCAATGGATGCCTCCAAAACGCCCAGCTTGACCGATCAGATTCACTATGACCCATTCCACGACCCATCCGGGCTGCTGGAATTCTGCATTCAAAACAATATCATGCTGACCGCGTATTCCCCCTGGCTAAAGGCCGGGCGGCAAAAAAATTCCACGCTTCGGGAAATCGGGGAGAAATACAATAAAAGCGGCTCTCAAGCCGCCCCCCCCGCTGGCTGATTCATCAGAAAAACGTCTCCGCCATTCCCAAGGCGGAAAATCCGGATCATCAGCAGGAAAACCTGGACATATTTGACTTTGAACTCTCCCAGAATGATATGGAAAGCATTTTTAAGCTGACAAAAATGTCATCCCCAGGCCGCATGAGCGGCCGCAGGATGTCTTAGACTGCCTCGTCCAAGGAATCCCAGAGTCTCGCCAGGGATCCTTCGCTTCGCTCAGGACGACCCTGGAGGGTCGTTTTTTTATACATAGTTCAGGTTGAATTAAGATAATGAATTCCAGATGGCTCTATATACCCGCCCGCCCTAAATGGGTTGCCGTCAATCTGACCTACATGCTGAAACTGCACGGGTTTGTGTTCCTGCCCCCGGCGCTGATCTCTCTCTTATTTCAAGAATACACATACACCATCATATTCGGCGCCGGAGCCTTGCTGACGTATTTTATTGGAACCCTGGTTTACGATGAATCCTATGCGGTCGCTAATAAAACAGAATCCATGGTGATCGCTGCCTTATCTTATGTGCTTTTCTCCTGCCTGGGCGCGCTCGCATTCCTTCCCTGTGCTTCTTTTGGAAATGGTTTATTTGAGGCCATGTCCAGATACACCACCACCGGTTTGACCATGTTTCAGCCGGGTTGTGCTCATAGATCATTCCGAAACAGAGACCGAAACGATGACTGAAGAATATGATGCCGTTACTATAACTGGAGACGGCAGCACTCCACGAAATCCTAAAACAAGCCAAGCTGGATGAAGCGGACGCCCTGATAGCTGTCACGGATTTGGATGCCGTCAATCTGGTTATCGCCATGATCGCCAAGCAATGGGAAGTCCCACAAATCGCTATCAAACTGTCCAAGGCAGGCCTGCGTCCCCCCGGCAGGGAAATCATACAGGATGTCGGGGTTGTTATGCCGCATTCATCCGCGGCCAATGAAATCATGCAGGCAATCTACGGCAAGGATAAATCCAATATCGCGGAAATAACAGGAGGGGCTGTTTACCAGGATTTGATAGAGATGAAAAAAGACGGATGCGCATGTATCTGTCATCATCGCTTTTATCAGTGCAGGTTTTGCCTTCAAGATCAATATACCCTATTGACTTCATATTTTTTATCGTATTTAATGTTATTTGAAAGAATGAATAAGGAGAAAACGCATGATTCGCACTTTTTTCATCTGGCTGGTTCTGACTTTTATGTTCTTACCGGCCGAGGTTTTTCCTATACAGCAAGCACAGACAAGTGATGACAATGCGGTTCCCATCACCGCGGATCATAGCAAATTCCCAATATTGCAAAAAAAATTCAATAAGGCCCCGGAAGTAACGGAAGCCTGCCTGCGCTGTCACACGGAAGCCGCAAATCAGATCATGGCGACCATCCATTGGACCTGGGTCTGCCCAAAATCTCAAGAAGGAAATGTTGGAAAGAAAAATGAAAATATTTATTTATACGAAGTTCAACCGCTTTTGGCACTGGATGCAGGCCTTATTTATCATTCTTTTGGCTCTCACTGGATTTGAAATTCATGGCTCTTTCAGCTTGTTCGGCTATTACAATGCCTTTCTCATTCATAATTTTCTTGCCTGGAGTTTAATCATTTTAACGGCTTTCGCCATATTCTGGCATATCACAACCGGTCAATGGAAGCAGTATGTCCCAAGACGAAAATTCTTAAAGGAAATGATTCATTATTATTTTTCAGGAATTTTCAAAGGCGAATCACATCCTTTCAAAAAAACGGAATTGTCTAAATTAAATCCATTACAGCGCATCACTTATTCTTTTTTGAAACTCTTTTTGATCCCGCTTCAAATCATCACGGGTTTATTTTATTTATACTACAACAACTGGCCGGAGCTTGGATTGTCCAATCTGAGCCTCGGCTTCATAAGCGCACTGCACATGCTGGGTGCTTTTCTTCTTACCGCCTTTATCATCGCCCATATTTATCTAACCACAACGGGAAAAACAATCTTTTCCAATATCAAGGCCATGATTGCCGGCTGGGAAGAAGTGGATGAGCCTGAATGATCCCGGCCTGCTGAAGCAGGACAGGATGATCCGTCCGATCTTTTCCAAGTATTCCCGGATAGGCAGCTTCTGCGTGCACAGCGTCTCACATTCCCCGCATTCCGTGCAGTCGGTCGCCCGCTTCCCCTTCAGCCAGCGGTCTTCCGTGGCAAGATAGACTTTGCACACCCGCTCCGCTTCTTCCGGAAACTTCATGCGGACCTGGTCCCACATCGTCAAATAAAGATGGATCTGAATGTCTTCCGGACAGCCTTCCAAGCAATATCGGCATCCGGCCATCAAAATTGACATCACCTAAGGTATTTATATAAAATGATTTATATATCTTTAAATACTTATGGACCGAGACTTCTCCACGCGCGATGATTAAAAACATCCTCATAACCGGCAAACCCGGATCAGGCAAGAGCACTCTGATACAAAAATTGATGGACGATTTAAATGACAGGAAGATTGCAGGTATCGCCACCCCTGAAATCAGAAAAAGGAACATACGATACGGCTTCAAGATCATTGATATTTCGTCCGGAGACGAGGAAATCATGGCCTCTGTTGATATTAAAAGCGGCAAGAAAGTATCAAAGTATCAGGTGGATGTAAAAGCTGTTGACAGGATCCTTGATAAGCTTAATTCAAATCTTAGTGATGCAGAAATCATCATGATAGACGAAATCGGTAAAATGGAGCTGTATTCAGAAAAATTCAAGGACATGATAAAAACCATCCTGGATTCCGATAAGCCGGTCATCGCCACCATTCAATTATCCAAAATTTCGTTTATTAAAAATATTAAAA
>CAYRTV010000252.1:0-4673 GCA_964427225.1 uncultured Eubacteriales bacterium | reverse complement strand
TGGTGAGGCCCAGCAGCCGGCTCAGACATTATGGAACAGTGCACGCCTGGGGCATCCGCTCCGCCCGCTTTCCCGACCGGAAACGCCCCTTGCCGGAAATCATTCTGGCCGCGGAACATTACAACCGCATTTACCGCATACTTAATGACTTTAAGGAACCCTGCCGTATGGAAGTTGAGGTCCGCACTTCCTTTTACCAGAATGACCTGAATGCCTACAATGTCATCGGAGAAATTCCGGGAACCGACAAAAAAGATGAATTGGTCATGCTGGGCGGCCATATTGATTCCTGGAGCCCGGGAACCGGAGCCGCAGACAATGCCGCCGGAGTCGCTGTATGCATGGAGGCGCTGCGCATCCTGCAGGAACTGGGAGTCAAGCCAAGACGGACCATCCGTATCATCTTATGGAGCGCGGAAGAAAAGGGCTGGGTCGGCTCCAAAGCTTATGTTGACAAGCATTACGGCGATGTGGAGACCTTGGAGCTTAAGCCTGAACAAAAACAGGTTTCCGCTTATTTCAATTATGATAACGGAAGCGGCCGCATCCGGGGCATTCGAACTCAAGGTAATCCGCAGTTAAAACCCATTTTTGAATCCTGGATGAAGCCTTTTCACGACTTGGGCATGACCTGGGTCATCAACCGGTCCTCCATGGGGTCCGACCACGGCGCGCTGGATTATATCGGCATTCCAAGTTTTCAGTGGATCCAAGATCCCCTGGATTACGGAACCCGCATCCACCATACGAATATGGATGTCTATGATCATCTGATTCCGGAAGATTTAATCCAATCTGCGGTCATCGTCAGCAGTTTTATTTATCATGCCGCGATGCGGGATGAAATGCTGCCGCGAAAACCTTTGCCCGATCCTCATAAATATCCTGTGCGCCGATGAGAAATCAAAGCAATAAATTCAAATTTTTGAAAAAGTTCAATTATTTGAATATTTACATGAAAAGAAATATATTGTTTCTGTATATAATATATTTCTTTTCAATTATTTAAAAATGAATAGGAATATAGTGTTATTTTGGCACAATTTATGCAATTATTTACAGGTATGTCTGGAATTCATTTAGATATCAATGAAGGAGGTACAGGGAAGAAATCCATTTGTTTTTGATTACGGTATTGTAGAATTTCGGCTATATTCCCGAAATTCAAGGCGAGGAAGAGATACAAGGAGGGTTTTTTATGCGTAAATTTTTAATTTCATGTCCGTTGCTGATTTTTCTTCTGGCTGTATTGTTGTCCACTTTCACCTATGCACAGGAATCAACCGGGAGAATTATCGGCACGGTAACCGACGACCAGGGAAGTCCGCTTCCCGGGGTCACTGTAGTAGCGACCAGCCCGGATTTAGTCGGAGAAGCAACCGCCGTAACCTCGGGAGACGGTTCTTACCGGCTGCTGGCCTTATCTCCCGGACAGTATCAGATTGTATATACATTGTCCGGATTTAAGACCGTTATTCGTGAAGATATCGTCCTGCGTCCCGAACAGACCATCACTTCGAATATCGAAATGGAAATCGGTGTCCTGGAAGAATCTGTGACAGTCCGGGGCGAAACGCCTTTGATTGACGTAAAGAGTACCAGCAAAGGCATGACCTTTGATAAAGAGGCCTTTCAACGGCTGCCTAAAGGACGGGATTTTGAAAGCCTGGCCATCACTATTCCCGGAGTCAACGATGAACCTTTGACCGGCGGCGGATTATCAGTCGACGGCGCTACTGGTTCAGAAAATGTTTTTTACGTCGACGGCATGGACATCACCGAGCTGGACCAGGGCCGCAAAGGCCAGGAAGCGGCCTTTGAATTCATCGAAGAAGTCCAGATGAAAGCTTCCGGCTACCAAGCACAATACGGAGGAGCTATCGGCGGCGTGCTCAATGTTATCACCCGCTCCGGAGGAAATGAGTTCCATGGCGAAGTGATCAGCTATTACTCCGGCAGTGCCCTGAACGGGAAAGAGAGAGATACTCTACGGCTGGCTATTTTCGGAGATGAAGCCGAATACGTCAATTATCAGGATCTCTATGGTAAAGACGAAGTCCACCGTCTCGAAGCCGGCTTCAATTTAGGCGGGTATATAATCAAGGATAAATTATGGTTTTTCTCTTCTTTTCTGCCCGTATTCCGCAGCACCACTCGAAATATTGATTGGCAATCCTCCGCCACCGCCCCGGACAGTTCTCACACTCAAAATGAATCATACTATAACGGTACCTTCAAACTAACAACTCAGCCCTTGCGCGGCCTCAGGGTTTCCGCCAGTTTTATGAGCAATTTCAACAAATACCGGGGTGATCTCCCTGCCCGCGCAGGTACAGACAATCCGGAAAAAGAATGGGGTTTATACGGATTCGATTATCCTAATTTCAGCGGCAACTTCACATTTGACTACACAATGAGCAACAACTTTCTTATCAGCGGACGCTTCGGTATGTTCAGTGAGAATACCACCAATCAGCAGGTTCAGCCGTCCGGCCCGCTCTACCGTTTCCGCCATCCCACACCAGGTTCCTCATACGGCATGAGCACCACCAATTCCATGTTTCCGGACATTCCCGCTGATTTGGTCAAACCCCGCGGGTGGATGAATTACGGTTATTATGACGCTTTTGTTACAAATAAAAGGCTCAAAGCCCGGCAAAGCGCCAATCTGAATTTCACTTATTACGTCAACCTCGCTGGAGAACATGCCTGGAAGGCCGGTTTTCAATGGGTCCGGCTCCACGAAGATATCGATGACACCATAAAATACCCTTATTTTCAGTTCGGTTGGGACAGCGATTTTCAGTACATCGACACCGGAGAACGGGTCCGCGGCAAATACGGGTACTATGCCGTCCGCGGCGGAGAATTCACCGGCCCTTACGGCACATTCGCCAATGTATTCAGCAATCGCTGGGCTCTGTTTATCCAGGACAGTTGGACGCCTGATTTCGCTAATAATCTGACCTTGAATTTGGGTATCAGAGCGGAAAGCGAAGATATTCCGAGTTTCTCCGACCTGCCGGAATATTCGGAACCTCCGATTCAATTCGGTTTCGGCGACAAAATAGCCCCCCGGCTGGGATTCGTCTATGATGTCTTCGGCGACACCAAAACCAAAATTTTCGGCAGCTTCGGCTATTATTATGACGTGATGAAACTGGAAATGGCAGTCGGCGCCTACGGCGGATTCAAATGGAAGAGCGATTACTATACGATTGACAACTATGACTGGACACTCCTCACCGCGGATAACCCAGGAGCCCTGGGAACCTATTTGACCACCTATAACTGGCGGATTCCGTCTTTTGACACCACTGATCCGGAACTGCGGCCCATGCAGCAGTCCGAGTTCACCTTAGGATTTGAGCAGCAGATTATTGAAAACCTGTCCGGATCCATCCGTTTTGTCTACAAGCATTTGATACGCGCGATTGAAGACGTGGGAATCATCAGTTCTTTGGGAGAAGAATACTACACTACCAATCCAGGGTATGGTTATTCCCAACGAGAATCCGAAGGCGGTTTATTTGCCGACTTCCTCCCGCCTACTCCCAATGCTAAGCGCGATTATGTGGCTGTTAATTTCAATCTGGAAAAGCGTTTCGCAGACAACTGGATGGCAGGGGCATCCTACACCTATAGCCAACTGAAAGGGAATTATGACGGGCTTGCCGGACGGCCAAATGTGAACCGGGTTTGGGACCTGTGGTATATGGTCCGGAATCAAAACATGGGAGTCAACAATGGCCCTCTCACCACCGACCGGCCGCATCAGCTCAAAGCCTGGGGAAGTTATGTCTTCCCATTCAACCTGACAGTTGGACTTTTCGCCAGCGGCATGAGCGGCGTTCCCATCAACCGCTCCTTAGGTGTTCCTGAAGATATGATGATAGACGGCAGGCTGTCTGACGGCCGAACACCCTTTCTCTTTTTCACAAACCTCTATGCCGAATACAATCTCCAGATTTCCGACCGCACCATCGTCCAGTTCAATGCTAACGTGGATAATCTGTTCGATATTGCCACCGCGCGACAAGTTTATGAAGGCATGGCGACTGACTACATCACTCTTCCCGATGAATTGCTGGCCCAGGGATTCACAGTCAATGCAGCCAATAACACCGTGACCGATGCAAACGGCACAGTACATACCTATAACCCGGATCCCCGCTTCCTCAAAGAATACGATTTCTATGATCCCATTTCTGTCCGGTTAGGTTTAAAGCTCATCTTCTAATTTCAACGCAGATAAAAAGCCCCCCGGGAACCCGGGGGGCTTTTTTTTTCATCTTGAGGCCTGCGGAAGCAACTCCAATGTCATTCCCGAAACGCAGCGACAGGAACCTCAGAGTGCACGGTTCGCTTCGCGTGTGTTCTAAACTCTTCTCGTAAATCCAGGGCGATCTGTGTCTTTTCAGTCTATTCGATCTGTTCGGTCTATTCAGTCAAGTCATTTTTATTTCAATGTACATCGAGATAGTTTTGCGACTTGAGTTTTGAATTCCGGGTTCTGAGTTCTTTCTATACTCGGCTTTGGTATATTTTTGATTTTTGCTTTTTGATTTTTGATTTAAATTGGATAACTTCTCACTTTTTCCTTTTCACTTTTAACTGCAACTATTTCATTTTCCTCTGAGCAAGCAAATCCTCGACTTCATCGATCTCCTTGG
>CAYRTV010000251.1:0-4689 GCA_964427225.1 uncultured Eubacteriales bacterium | reverse complement strand
AATACAAATATAAAATATACAAATATAAAATATACAAATTAAGAAACGCAAAACGCGAACCGCTTAAAACCGTGAAAGGGAAAAGTCTGTCATTTTTTAACTAAATTTTCTTTACTCCTCATTCTTCACTCGAATGATCGAATACTTGACATCCATGAAGATACATGGAATAATGATGGTCTGGTTTTCGGTTTAAAGCGAGGGAAGTCCGTGCAAAGCGGACACAGCCCCCGCTACTGTAACCGGGGACGAATCCCGGAAAAAACCACTGTTCTCGAAAGAGAACGGGAAGGTCCGGGAGGAGAATGATCCGGGAGTCAGGAGACCTCCTTTAAATCGATTGAACCCATCTTCGGGCGGAAGGTTGGGTGGTTTCACTCCCAAGCTTTCCTTCCCAAATTAATTAAGGTCGCGCCTGAATGCGGCCAGGAAGGAGATTTTATGTTTAAAAAAGCAGCTTTTTTATTGATTGTGTTCTTCTGTTTTAGCTCCGTATTCGTTAGAGCGTCTCTGGATGATCAGGACAAGGATACGGTGAAAAAACTCACGTATGATGTCACTGTCACCGCCAATCGGATGCAGACCCCTGAACAGGAGACAGCCAGCTCGCTGACGGTGATAACCCGGGAAGAATTGCAGGCAGCCGGCATTCATACTGTGGCCGATGCCTTAAAACAGACCGCCGGCCTGAATGTGATTCAAAACGGTCCGCCCGGCTCAACCGCGTCGGTTTTTATCCGGGGGGGAGATTCCGATCAAACCAAGGTCATGCTGGACGGGGTCGAACTGAACGATCCTGTCTCTCCCGGCCGATCGTGTGATGTTTCTCATTTGCTGGTACATAACATCGAACGGATTGAAATCATCCGCGGGCCGCAAAGCCCGCTATACGGGTCTGACGCTATGGCCGGAGTCATCAATATCATAAGCCGGATGGGGCAGGGAAAGCCCCGTATCCGGCTGTCCTCTCAAGGCGGTGCTTTCGGCACGCTTTCGGGACGCGCAGAAGCCGCCGGGGGAAACGAATCCATTCAATATTCGGCCGGTATATCTTATTACCGGACCGACGGATTTTCCGCGGCCGGAGCGCAATATGCCGGCAATCAGGAGAAGGATGGATACCGCAATCTGACTCTTTCAGGAAAAATCAATGTCCACTTAACCGATAATCTGGAATGGACAGCCTCTGCGCGCAGACTGCAGACCCGCTCGGATTTGGATAATAATGGCGGCGCCTTCGGCGACGATCCCAATCACACCGGAGAAGCCGATTCCGTCATTCTGCACACTGGGCTGCGGGGTCTTTTTGCGAATAACCGCTGGGAATCCCGCCTGGACCTTTCCTGTGTGGATACGGCCCGGCGCTATGATAATCCTGCGGATGACAATCATCCTTTTACCGCCGCGGAGTCGGAATATTTATCCGATATCGCTAAACTCAACTGGCAGAATAATATTTTCATCCATCCTGCCAACACGCTGACTCTGGGGGCGGAATTTCTGCGGGAAAGGGGGGAGTCCACGTACACCTCAAGTTCAGCCTGGGGTGACTTCATGAGCATTTTTCCGCAAAACACCGCGGATAATGTCGGCGTTTATATCCAGGACCGGATTTCATGGGATGACCGCCTCTTTCTCACGGTCGGCGGACGCTGGGATAATCACAGCCGCGCCGATGATGCAGTAACCTACCGGGCGGCTCCATCCTATTTAATCAAAATAACCGGAACCCGGTTAAAAGCCACGCTGGGGACGGGTTTTAAGGCGCCCTCGCTCTATCAGCTTTATGCACCATCGACACTCTGGGGTCCGATCGGCAATCAGCAATTGGGACCGGAACGGTCCCTGGGCTGGGATGCCGGATTTGAACAGGAATTATTCGGCCGCAGCTTCATCTTCGGTGCCACGTATTTTTTCAATCGTTACGAAAATCTGATTGATTTTGATTTCACTCAAGGGTATATCAATGTGGGTGAAGCCTCCAGCCGGGGAGTGGAATTGTCACTGAAGTCCCAGCCTCTGGATTGGCTGTCTTTTCATTCCACTTACACCTATCAGAAAGCGGAGAATGATGCGACGGGAGAAGCGCTCCTGCGCCGTCCTCAGCACAAATTTACTTTGGAAAGCCGGGGAACCCTGATGGAGGCTCTGAGAATCCGTTTTCTTCTGGTTTATACGGGCAAACGTGACGATATGTACTATTCCGGATATACTTCAAGCCGGGTCACATTGGATGATTATGTCCTGCTCAATTCGTCTTTGTCCTATGACCTCTATCCCGGATTAAGCCTAAGCCTGCGTTTAGAAAACATGCTCAACCAGGAATATGAATTAGTTAAGGGATACGGCACCCCCGGCTTTTCGGTGTATGGCGGGATCGCGATTGAGTTGTGATTCCTAATGAATCACAACTCTTAAATCTGAAACCAATGCGGAGCTGGATCATTTAAATCAAAAATCAAAAATAAACCAAAGCTGGATATTGACATGGGAAAGTGACAAAGACTGTCATTCCCGGAGCGGAGCGATGGGAATCTTAGACGGCTTCGCCCGATGAATCGGCTTTTATTATTTGGAGTTAGTGAAAAGTAAAAAGTGAAGCGTAAGATCCTCACGTCGCTTCGCTCCTCTGGATGACAGACTTTTCCGTTTCATGGTTTTAAGCGATTTGCGATTTGCGTTTTGCGAAGCATAAGGATTTCAGCGCTGTGAAGTATGGACGGTTATTTGAAAATTCATCCTAGAGATTGATATTTCCGTCCCTGCCATGTGTCCTGTTCTTCCAGTGCGGTTTCAATATCCTGAATCACCTGTGACTTATCCGCCAGCCACTCAGGGGCGACCAGAATATCCGGATGGGCATCGCTGGTCAGCCGCTGAATCAGGACATCCGGCGCCAGATTTTCCAACAGCATGACCACGGTGTCGATGTATTCTGCGCGGGACATAAGTGCGACCTCTCCTTTTTCATATTCCTGCAGCAGCCGGGCACCCCGGGTGACATACAGCATATGAAATTTAACCGCGTCCGCCCCCAAACGGGATATGGTCCGGACCGTTTCCCGCATTTCATCTCTGGTTTCTCCGGGCAGGCCGACGATCAGATGGGCACACTGCTGAATGGGCCGTTTACGGATAGCCTCCATGACATCGATGATAGCAAATAGACTATGGCCGCGGCCGATATAGTTGAGGCTGGACGTATGGACCGACTGGATACCCAGCTCGATCCACGTATCCAAGCGCTCGGCGTATTCTGAAATAAGGTCCAGATTATCATTGGACAAGCAGTCCGGGCGGGTGGCGATGGAAAGACCGACAATATCCGGATGGGCGGCGGCCTCATCATATAATTTTTTTAATTCAGGAACCGAGGCGTAGGTGTTGGTGAAGCTTTGAAAGTAAGCAATGAATTTTTCGGCCTTATAGCGGCGCTTGAGTCCCTTCATGCCGTTTTCGATCTGCTGCGTTATCGATAGCCGGGAAACGTTTTCTTTACGGCCTGATCCGCCGCCGGGATCGCAGAAAATACAGCCGGATTTGCCCAGGGTCCCATCCCGGTTGGGACAGCTCATCCCGGCGTCAATGGTGATTTTATACACGCGGCAGCCGAACGTCTCCCGCAGATGCCGGCTGAATTTGCGGTACCGCATGATATCTATTGTTGGCGCGCCGCCTCGACCTGTGACGCGACCCATGGGTAGGTGCGGGCGATGCCTTCTTTTAAAGAAAACCGGGACGTCCATCCGATGGATCTGATGCGGTCGTTGGTGAAATTCCGGGCCTGAACACCCACCGGCCCCTTTACGTGTTCAATGTGGATGGTTTTTTCTGCTGCTTTCGTGATGGTACGGACCAGTTCATCTACCGATACATATTCCCGCCGGCCAATATTGACTCCGTCTTCCAGGCCGGAATGCATGAGGAGTAATATGCCGTCTACCAGGTCATCGATATAGGTGTAAGCCCGGGTGGCGGTTCCGTCCCCCCAGACTTCAATGGTGCCGCCGTCCGGAGCTTCGGCGACCTTCCGGCACAGCGCAGCCGGAGCTTTTTCCCGTCCTCCCCGCCAGGTGCCTTCCGGCCCGTAGCAGTTCTGAAAACGGGCGATGCGTACTTTCATGCCGTATCTGCGGCCGTAAGCCATAGCGATGCGCTCGGCGTAGAGTTTCTCCCAGCCGTATTCATTATCCGGAAGCGCGGGATAAGCGTCCTCTTCCGCTAATTCGTCTCCATCCGGCTCCATATCGCGGTAAACACAGGCCGAGGAGGAGAAAAAGTAGCGGGGTACGCCTTCTCTGGCACTGATGTGGGGCATGTGATTATTGATAAGCCCGCTGTTGCGCATGATCTCACATTCTGCCGAATGAATAAAGCCCATGCCGCCCATATCCGCGGCCAGCTGATAGACTTCATCAAAGGGCTTTTTGTCCGGAGACAATACCGCTGCAGCGCAGTCCTGCGGCTCCCGTAAATCAAAAATTTTAAATTCATCCGCGGCTGGTGGAGAAAATTCCGGCCGTTTTAAATCAACGCCGCGGACCCAGTATCCTTCTTTTTTTAAACGCTTGACCAGATGGCTGCCGATAAAGCCACCGGCCCCGCATACTAAGGCTTTTTTCATCAAATGACTCCTGACCTGAATGATTCATAAAAAAATTGCGATGTTTTTGCACATTCTTTTTTATC
>CAYRTV010000250.1:0-4723 GCA_964427225.1 uncultured Eubacteriales bacterium | reverse complement strand
AGGATTCGGCACTTATTGCGATTATCTTTACTACCGGCATGCGAAGGGGGATAAAGAAGGGGCGGTGAACCTGCTCAATAAGAAAAATTCTTATCTCCGGGAAGCCCGCAACCGCTATCTGCGCCCGATTGTCTGCCATCATTATGAGCGGCCGGAGGACCTGTTCGATGCCCATTCTTATCCCAAAGCGGCTGTGGTGCTGCATATGCTGCGGGATATTTTAGGCGATGATGCTTTTTTCAGAACTCTCAGTGTTTTTCTGCACCGGTTTGAATTTCAGGCAGTGGACACCCATGATTTCATGAAAACGGTGAAGGATGTAACGGGCCGCAATTTGGATTGGTTTTTTAAGCAATGGATATTCAGTCCCGGGCATCCCGTGCTGGATATTGACTATGAATGGAAGGCAGCGGATAAGCAGATCCATATGCAGGTCCGTCAGAAGCAGGATACCACCGGGCGTATCCCGGTCTTTAAATTTCCGGTCACCATCAAAATCGTCATGGCTGATTCAGAAAGAATCGAACGGGTTTGGATTGAAAAAGAAAACGAAGAATTTATCCTTCCGGCTCCGGGAGAGCCGCTGCTGGTGCGGTTTGATGCGGGTAATGCGCTGTTAAAAGAATGGACTTTCCCCAAATCTCTGGAAGAATTGATTTTTCAAATTGAAAATGATGACGTGATCGGACGCATGCGGGCAGCGGAAGAACTGAATGGATTCAGCGGCCGGGAAGCGGCCCTGGGCGCGCTTAAAGAAGCGGCCGGACGGGATTCTTTTTGGGCTGTCCGGGAAAAAGCAGTCGACACCCTGGGCCGGATACAGAGCCGGAATCTGACCAATCTGATGCAGAAGATTGCCCGGGATGATGAAGATTCCCGGGTACGCCGGACGGCGGTGGCAGCATTGGGTGAATATAATGATGAAGAACTGGTTTCCTTTTTTAAGGCCCGGTTTAAGAAAGACTCAAGCTACGCAGTCCAGGCCGAAGCCTTGCGGTCTATCGGAAGAGCCGGCGACCGTTCGCAAATACCGTTTTTAAAACAGGCTGCTGAAGAGCCTTCCTATCGGAATTGGGTAGCGGATGCCGCTGAGAGAGCCATTGCGATGCTTAAGAAAAATGAATAGGGAAGAATTTGGCTAATGTTAGCGTCAAAGTAAGGTATATTTCGGGATTTCGCGGGAAATAGAACCGTATGCCATGAAAGGAGAAGGGATGGTTTCAAGTGCTCCGAAAAAAGTGAATTTTTTCTTTTTGCCGGTCATTCTGCTTTTATTGTCCGGTTTGGTATCCGCTCAAGATCTTGGGCGGGAACTCATCAAAAATTATAAATGGCGCAATATCGGTCCGGCGAATATGGTCGGACGGATTTCCGATTTTGAAGCCTTGGAGCATGATTTCACTCATGTTCTGGTCGCCGGCGCATCCGGCGGAGTGTGGAAATCCGTTAACGCCGGCACCACGTGGGAACCGATTTTTGACGACTACGGTTCCGCTTCGATCGGAGATATCGCGTTGTGTCAAGAGAATCCGGATATTATCTGGGTTGGAACCGGAGAAGAGTGCCCCCGTAACAGCATTGCCTGGGGTGACGGTATATATAAATCCACAGACGGCGGCAAAAACTTCGTCCATATGGGACTTGCGTCGACCCATACCATCGGCCGGATTTTGATCCATCCTGATGATTCGGATACGGTATATGCCGCGGCAACGGGCCATACCTGGGGTTATTCCGGAGACAGAGGATTGTTCAAAACAACCGATGGCGGCAACACCTGGACTAAATTGACCAATGGATTGCCGGATGACAAGAAAACCGGTGCAATTGATATGGTGATGCATCCGGAAAATCCGGATATTTTGTATGTCAGTTTCTGGCAGCGGCTGCGCCGCCCCTGGAGGTTTGACTCCGGCGGCCCCAACAGCGGCTTGTTTAAATCGGTTGACGGCGGTGATTCCTGGAACGAATTGACCGATGGATTGCCGGAAGGTGAAAAGGGAAGAATCGGACTGGCCATTTCCCGCAGCAATCCCGAGGTCCTTATGGCCGTTGTAGAGCATGGCTATCAGCCCAGGCCCACATTGCGCGAAAAAGGGCAGCAGAAGCCCAATCCGGAATATGAAGATATGTCGAAATTGGGCACGGGTATCTACCGGACCGAGGACGGAGGTCAAAGCTGGCAGTACATGAACCGCATCAATGTCCGGCCCTTTTATTACAGCCATATCTATATCAATCCCTTTGATGATATGCTGATCTATTATCTGTCCACCACGATGCAGTATTCCGAAGACGGAGGGAAAACCTTCAAAACCATTGAAGGCCTTCATCCCGATTTTCATACCATGTGGCTGGATCCCACTAACGAAAACCGTTTTTATGTGGGCCAAGACGGAGGGGCCTCTTTAACTCATGATCACGGAAAAACCTGGCTTTTTTACGACAATATCTGTGTGTCGCAATTCTACGCCGTAAGTGCGGATATGCGGGACCCCTATTATGTTTATGGAGGATTACAGGATAACGGCACTTGGGCAGGTCCCAGTCAGAACCGGGCCGAGTTCATTCTAACCGACCACTGGTTTAATTTAGGCGGAGGCGACGGATTCTATACTCAAAATGATCCCCATAACTGGCGGGTGGCCTATGGAGAAAGTCAGGGCGGCAATATTTTCCGCATCGATGTGGAGACCCGTGATTCCACCCGGATCCGGCCTAACCGGGAAAATACCTATAATTGGGATGAATTTGTTCCCAAAAGAGAGGAACAGGAAGAAGACCGGGACATCCCTTTTCGCCGCCGCAGTCCTTTTCGCTTCAACTGGAGTTCACCCATACTGCTGTCCCCACACAACTCGGATACCTTGTTTTTCGGCGCCAATCATCTATTCAAGTCGATTGATAAAGGAGAGCATTGGACCATTATCAGTCCGGATTTGACCACCAATGACCCAAAAAAATATGACAAGCCCACCGGAGGGCTGACCCTGGATCAAACCGGGGCGGAAACTCACTGCACCATCACCACCATTGCCCAGTCGCCTGTTCAGCCGGATATTATCTGGGTGGGAACGGATGACGGGCAGGTTCAAATCACGAAAGACGGAGGCCGGACCTGGACCAATGTCCGGAGCCGGATTCCGGATGTGCCGAGAGAAATTTGGGTCAGCCGGGCGGAGGCCTCTTCCTTTGATCCTGGCACCTGTTTTCTGGCTTTTGACGGCCATCGCAGCGATATATTCACTCCCTATATTTTCAAGACCGCTGACTTTGGGCAATCCTGGGTGAATATCACCGGAAATCTGCCCGATGGAGGACCGGTTTATGTGATTCGCCAGGATTTGAAAAATGAAAACCTTCTTTTTACCGGAACTGAATTTTCAGTTTACTATTCGCTTGATGCCGGAGAAAGCTGGACCGACCTGAGCTTGAATATGCCCACGGTGGCGTATCATGATCTGGTCATTCACCCCCGGGATGATGACCTGATAGCCGGAACTCATGGCCGGGGGATTTGGATTCTGGACGATATATCCCCATTGCAGGAATTCAGCCCAGAGACGGCCGGGAAGGACATATGTTTGTTTAATAACAATCAGCCCGGGACTCAATGGGAAAGCCTGCGCAGGGGTGGATACGGACGCGGAGATCTTTATTTTAAGGGGGAAAATCCGGAGCCAGGTGCGGCCGTTCACTTTTATTTAAAACAAAAACCCGAAACCCCGGTCGAAATAAAAATCAGTGACGCTTCCGGAAAGAATTCAACCACCTATACGATGGAAAATGCGACGTCCGGAATCAACCGTTTGCTGTGGGATATGCACTTTGATCCGCCGCCGGATCAATTGAAACAAACCATAAACCGGATGAAAAATCTCATGGACAGAATCCTGCAGCGCCCGGAAGTGGAAGAAAAACAAAAAGAAGTAGTCCGCAGTGCCTTGGAAAAACTGAACCAGCCGGAGCTGACTTTCCGTCAGGCATCAGAGATACAGCGACAGGCTTATGCAGAAATCGGATTTGGACGCTATATGCGTTATTTCGGTGCCGGCAGGGGTGCGGTGGCGGCGGAAGCGGGGATATATGCTGTTACCCTTACGGCCGGGGAAATATCCCTGGCTGGTGAAATTCAGGTGCGCAATGATCCGATGCTTGATAAGCGTGACGAGAAAACAGTAAATCAGTGAAAAGTAAAAAGTTATTCAATAAAGGCTGGAGACATGCCATGATAAAACGGTATAGCCCGACAAGGGCTCTGCTTGGAATTGTCCTCATCTTAGCTGCTTTGCAGGGAATTTCGCAAAACACCTTCCCGGGTGAGGAAATCGAACGCATCAACCGGCAAATCCAGCTGCAGGGGCTGCAGTGGGAAGCCGGGCCTACGTCACTCAGCGGATTGTCAAAAATGGAACAGCTGAACCGGCTGGGCGCGTTAATCCCGATGGAGGAAAATCCTTCCAGAATGGTACAGCTGCAGGCGGTGGAGGCCCTGCCGTCCACCTGGAACTGGACCAACCGCAACGGCGGAAATTACATCACCGCTGTTAAGGATCAAGGTAACTGCGGAAGCTGCTGGGCCTTTGCAACCATTGGGGTTATGGAAGCGATGTATAATGTTGAAAATAATCTGTATTCAACAGAATTAGTACAGCTGCGCTCACGAAATGGAGGGCATTTTCTGAGATGGGATTCCAGGGCAGATGCGGTTGATACTCAGCCC
>CAYRTV010000249.1:0-4732 GCA_964427225.1 uncultured Eubacteriales bacterium | reverse complement strand
TTCCTCGCTTGGGTTTTCGGTGCCTGCGCAACTCCCCCCGTCCGTGGGTCAAACATGCTCGGCACCCGGCTGCGCCGGGTCCCCTCAAACCCCGCACTCGGAAGGCTAAATCTTCCATATCGCGTCAGCCGGCCCCGAACGCCGTTCCGCCTTACACGGAACGGTGAGGATTGAATCCACCTGTCATCCCCAGGGCGCGTTAGCGGCCGTGGGGATCTTAGACTGCCTCGCTAATTGAATCGGTTTCGTTTCATTCATACAATGCCGTTTGGAATCCTTCGTCGCTTCGCTCCTCAGGATGACATTGGATTCTTTCCCAGCAAAGAAACAACTTCTTGTAATGAGGCTGCCGTCCCCTCCGTCACATCCGCAATTCCCGCATAAAACTCCGTGTCTGCATGTTTCATCACTAATTCCAGGAAATCCGGCAGCCATTTATTTAAATGGCCGTCAAGAAATGAGCTCAATTCTTGAACCAGGTTCTTGGTTGACTTGGTTTGCTCTGATGCCGCTGCTTGCTGACACAAATATTGCAGGAATGACAGTTCCAGGCCGATATGGTCGTCCGGTTCTTTTTGAGTCGTCCGGCTTACCAGTCCGTAACGCCGGTATAAATCACGAATGTCCAGGGTCGGAATGTCAAATATAATTTTTTCCTTACCAAGATAAACGGATGCATAGGGAGGCGCCAGTGTATGTTCCAATCCGATAAACAAACGGGTATAATCCTGGTTCATTTCAGCCAGGTGCTCCGGAGTCCACTGCCGGACAAATGTCCGCAGCATGCCCAATCCCCGGCCGGTTTTTGCGTCAACGGGCAGCGGCCAATGTGAGAAAAGATCCTGTTCTTTAAGATAATGCATCAGAGCAGCGTCAACCGTTTCTAAGTAAACCCGCGATAAAAAAGTCAGCACTATGCTGAAGGCAGAAAAAATCGTATGCTCTGGTTTTTTCATTTTTAATTTTTGATTTTATTTACAGCCCTATCCGTTTAAACGCGGCATAAAATATCCAGCGCCCCGCTATTTCCCCCAAAAGAATAAGAATAAAAGCTATGGCGGCTGTACGGGAAACTAAATCCTGTTGACGGCTGTGTTTCATTCGCCTGCGCAGCTGAAGCAGCAAAAAAGCGCCGGCTAAAGAAGCGATGATGCGGAGCGCTGCCGCCGGGAAAAAAACAGGTGTAAGTTTCACTTGCCAGGCTTCAGCAAACAGGCCCCACCCCGGTCCCCACAGGCTGAACACCCCGGTTTGGAGGACGACGGACACAAAAATGAATCCGGCTAAGTTGTAAGCACGGACAGATTTTTCAAAGGATGAACGAAGACTCAGGACAAAGTAAGCGGTTCCGCCTATAATAAAAGCCGTCAGGTAAAATGAAAGGGGAGTCGCGGCGGTATTCCAGACTGGAACCGTGGCCAGCATATAGAGACGCGCCATAGCCCAAATCAGAAGCAATCCGCCTATTCCGGTAACGATTTCGATTGTGACACGAAACGGGGACTTCTGGTTTTTCGCAGGCGGGAAGAAAAGCAGAATACTTAATCCGGCCAGAACCCACAGCAAAAGAAAGATTTCCCGGCTGAGCCAGGAAGAGAGGATTTGATTTGCGGCCAGATAAGCCCGGTCAGGCCGGCCCAGATGAAAAAAGGAGAATAAGGCCGCACTCCATAAAACGATTAGACTCAAAAAGAGTGCAGAGCGCTGAGGTCCTTGAAAGGCTGTTGGTTTAAGCTGCTTAGGGAGGATGGGATACATCCGGGATACAAGAAAACACCCCGTTCCGGCTTGAGCGAGCAAGGTAAAAACCAGCAAAGGCCATTCATTTATCAACATGGGTTTCTTCCCGGTTAAGAATTTTAGCGCGGCTGCGGCGCGCAGACTTGGTTTGGGCATGGGGCTTTATAACCAAATTCGGCTGGGTGATTCGGGAATCCGGCAGCGGATAGATATCCGCTGTTCCGGAATATTTTTGCTTCAGCCAATCAATGGGGCCGAAATCCAGAGCCCGCATCGGACAGGCGGCTACGCATGCCGGTGTTTGGCCGGCATCGATCAGATCATAGCAGAAGTGGCATTTGGTCATAACTCCGGCTTTTTCATCGAACTGCAGCGCGTCATAGGGGCAGTTCCATTCGCAGTAGCGGCATCCGACGCATTTTTTTGTATCAATAAGTACAATCCCATCCCGGCGTTTCTGAATAGCCTGGGTGGGGCAAGCAGTCAGGCACAGCGGCCGGGAACAATGGTTGCAGGCGATGGACAGATTATATGCGGCCATTTGATGGGTCCAGCCGCCTGAATCCGCTTGTGACCAGTCACCGGAACCGGTTTCATAAACCCGGCGCCAAAGGATGCCCACATCCAGGTCATTTTTGTCTTTGCAGGCCACCTGACAGGCTTTACAGCCGGAGCAGGAGGAAGCATCAAAATAAAAAGCCAGGCTGGTTTCCTTCATGCGGGTCGTTCTCCCGTATCTTTTTCTACTTCCACCATGATGGTATGCTGGGCGTTTCCAAAGGCCAGGGGCGTCCACCGTTCGGAGGTGAGGATATTCACGCATCCCCTCCGGTCAATGCCGTTTTCATCCGGGCTCCACCACCCGCCTTGCGGAATGGCCACCACTCCCGGCATAATCCGTGGTGTCACCCGGCAGGGAATCACCATGGCGCCCCTTTGATTGAAGACTTTCACTGGGTCCCCGTCTTTGATCTTTCTGGATTGGGCGTCTTTGGGATGAATGAAAACTCTTTGGGGGAAGGCCTCCCGCAGCCAGTCCACGTTGTCATGGGTGGAGTGGACGCGGGCAAGGCAGTGATGCCCCACCGCTTGAAGCGGATATTGTTCCGCTTCCGTTCCGAAAGGGCTGTCCCATTCCTGAATATATTTCGGTACGGCCGGAATTTCATCCGGCTGATTCATATCATAAAGTTCCCGGGAAAATATTTCGATCTTTCCGGATGGGGTGGGCAGCGGATGATTGTCCGGGTCGCGGCGGAAATCCTGAAAGGCGACTTCCGGGTCCGTGACGGGCACTGAATATACGCCCAGGTTGGCGGCATAAAAATCGCCCAGCTCCGGCAGGCCGGGGAAACGGGTCTCCCGGTACCTGTCCCAGATCCAGGCGATCCAGTCCTTTTCATCCCGTCCCTGGGTGTAAGCTTGCTCCACTCCCAATCTTTTTGCCAATTCCGCACAAATCCGGTAATCGCTTTTAGTTTCAAACGGCGGGTCCACAATTTGCGGCATTAATATCACTTCATCGCCGTATTTCCAGCCGTCTTCCAGTCCCCAGACTTCAAATTGGGTGCAGGCCGGCAGCAGAATGTCAGCGAAACGGCCGGTAGAAGTTAAAAACTGGTCCTGGACAGCCAGAAACTCCACTTTGTTCTCATCGCTTAAAATTGCGGCTGTGCGGTTGACATTACCGTGCTGGTTGATGAGCGCATTGGAGGCAACCGCATAGATCAATTTGATATCATTGTCCAAGCGGTCAGTACCGATGACACCATCCTTCGGGCCCATTTCTTTTCCCCGCAATACGGCTTCCGTCCAGAGGAAGCAGGGAATCCGGGTCTTGATGGGATTAGGACCGCTGGGAAACAGATTCCAGAAAGGGCCGCCGTCCGGAGCCTGCAGCGCGATGCCGCTGGCCCAGCCGCCGGAAATACCCACATTTCCTGTCAGCGCCGTCAAAACGCATCCCGCCCGAACCGGCTGCTCTCCGTAGGCCCTCCGCTGCATGCCGTAGCCCTGATAGAGTACGCCGGGCTTGATAGTGGCGTACTCCCGGGCGATACGGGTGATGGTGGAGGCCGGGACGCCGGTTATGCCTTCCGCCCAGGCCGGTGTTTTCGCAATGCCGTCCCTGGCCCCATGGAGGTGATCCAGATAGGATTCTTCTTCTTCCAGTCCTGCCGGCATTTGGCTGCGGTCGAATCCAATACAATGAGTCCGAACAAAATCCCGGTCGATGAGGTTTTCTTCCGACATCACATAAGCCATGGCACTCATCATAGCGGTATCGGTCCCCGGCCGAATGGAAATCCATTCGTCTGCCAGAGACGCGGCACTTAAGGTATGGCGGGGATCAATGCAGACCACCCGGGCGCCGTTTTCCCTGGCTTTGCGGACAAAATAGGCGCTGTTGGTGCCGTCCCGCATTTCCGCCGGATTCCAGCCCCACATCAAAATATAGCGGCTGTTGAGCCAGTCCTGGCGCTGATTGCCGGTAACGGATGTGCCGTAGACGGTTGGCGTCGCCCGGCTGATGCAGGCCCAGCTGTAACTGTTATAGAAGCCTAAGGAACCGCCGATCAGATTCATGAGCCGCTGGGCTGTCTGACGGCCGTTGGTCTGGTTGTAGCTCCCAGTGCCATACGGCACAAACATGGCGGAATTCCCATATGTATTTTTGACGCGTGTGATTTGTTCCGCCACTTCATTCAGGGCGTTATCCCAGGAGATACGTTCAAATTTCCCTTCTCCCCGCTGCCCGGTTCGGCGCATGGGGTATTTCAGGCGATCAGGATGGTATTGACGGCGGCGATAGGCCCGGCCGCGCACACAGGGGCGAAGCTGCGGGTCGGATACATCATCCGAA
Source organism: uncultured Eubacteriales bacterium (assembly GCA_964427225.1). Classification (GTDB taxonomy): domain Bacteria; phylum Acidobacteriota; class Aminicenantia; order Aminicenantales; family Aminicenantaceae; genus CAYRTV01. The sequence goes on along the minus strand of CAYRTV010000249.1, from coordinate 129 downwards.
GGCCGGTCATCGCCTTCAATCCGGGTTATGATGCCGTCACGGACATAGACTTTCAAAAGGCAGCGGCCGCCGCAGTTGTGGGCTGGGCAGCCGGTGCGGACCATATGTTCATGTCCGCTTTTTTTCCCA
>CAYRTV010000248.1:0-4738 GCA_964427225.1 uncultured Eubacteriales bacterium | reverse complement strand
TCGAAGGCTTCCGGAAAGCATTTCATGCCCAGTTCGGTATTGAAGCCGATGAGCTGAATATCGATTGGGAAACAGTCAACTATCCTGATCTGCAAAAAATATTGGATGAGGTTCTGAAGCAGGCCTACGAAGAAAAAGAGCAAGCATTGTCTCCGGAGCGCATGCGGGAATTCGAGCGTGTGATCATGCTGCAGATCATTGATTCCCAGTGGAAAGACCATCTTCTCGCCATGGACCATTTGAAGGAAGGCATCGGTCTGCGGGGTTACGGCCAGCGGGACCCCCTGGTGGAGTATAAAAAAGAAAGCTATGACATGTATCAAGCCATGATGGATCGGATTGAAGAGGAAACCATCAAATACTTATATTTGCTTCAGCCCGTCGAAGAAGCCGAAATGCCGAAGAGAAAACAGCAGGAGATGTACTACCGTCAGCCGGGAAACGCACCCGCCCCTAAGACAAAAAAAGCCCGGTCCGTTATTCCTAAAAAACGAAAAAAGAAAAAAAGAAAGTGACCCAGGAGGACTTAATGCTGGATAAAAAAATAAAGGAAGGGCTGACTTTCGATGACGTTCTTATTACACCGGCTAAATCCAATGTGATTCCGGCGATTGCAGATGTTTCCACCCAGCTGACCCGCAATATCAGCCTATCAATTCCGATCCTCAGTTCAGCCATGGATACGGTTACCGCTTCCCGAATGGCGATTGCCATGGCACAGCAGGGCGGAATCGGCATCATCCATAGGAACATGTCGATAAAGCGGCAGAAGGAAGAGATCGACAAGGTCAAACGCCATGAAAGCGGCATGATCGTAGATCCTATAACCATGCGGCCGCATAATAAAATTTATGAAGCCAAAGAAGCTATGCATAAATATAAAATCTCCGGACTTCCTATAACCGACAGCAATAACAAGCTGGTCGGTATTCTAACCAGCCGGGATATTCGTTTTGAAACCCGGCTGAATATACCGATCGAAAAAGTGATGACCAAAGACTTAATCACAGTCCCCTTAGGGACGTCTTTAGAAGAAGCCGAAAAATTATTTCATAAGCATAAAATCGAAAAGATTTTGATGGTGGACGAAAATTATTTATTGAAGGGCCTGATTACTTATAAAGATGTTTTGAAACGAATCCAATATCCCCATTCCTCCAAAGACAAATTAGGACGGCTGCGGGTCGGTGCGGCTATCGGAGTTTCCGATAGCGACATGGAACGGGCATCTGCTTTAACCGAAGTCCACTGCGATGTGCTGGTTATCGATACCGCTCACGGACACTCGCAAAAAGTTCTGGACCAGGTGAAATTCATCCGGGAAAAGTTTCCCAACCAGGATATCATCGCCGGAAATATCGGGACGACAGATGCGGCCAGAGACTTGATTGAGTTGGGCGTCGACGCCGTTAAGGTGGGAGTCGGACCCGGCTCCATTTGTACGACCAGAATAATCTCAGGAGCCGGAATCCCGCAGATTACGGCCATATCTGATGTATATAAGATCACTCAGACCGGCAATATTCCGCTTATTGCGGACGGGGGGATAAAATACTCCGGTGATATCACCAAAGCTATTGCCGCCGGAGCCGATTCCGTCATGGTCGGCAACCTTTTAGCCGGAACAGAAGAATCTCCCGGTGAGGTCGTGATCTATCAAGGCCGGTCTTATAAGACTTACCGGGGCATGGGTTCCCTGGAAGCGATGCGGGAAGGCAGCGGTGACCGGTATTTTCAGGACAGCGCCCATGGGCCCGACAAATTAGTTCCCGAAGGAATCGAAGGCCGGGTACCGAATAAAGGCAGCGCGGCCCATATTGTTCAGATGCTGGTCGGCGGACTGAAATCAGGAATGGGATACGCCGGATGCCGGACGATTTCCGAACTTCAGAAAAACGGACGCTTCATCAAAATCACACCTGCCGGCGTTCGGGAAAGCCATGTCCACGACGTGGTCATCACCAAAGAAGCCCCGAACTATCACTTAGAGTGAAAACACGGGGGAGTTACACAGGAGCCCAAACCCCAAGCGAAGAGTGGCGTTAAAAATCTGAACTGGCGCGCAGGCCGGACCTGAATGGCGCAGCGCAGAGCGGAATCTTTCAGAAGGTTATGGCAATCATTACCCCATGCTCTGTTCCAGTTCCGAACCCCGGGTGCAGTAATACCCGAATTTCAAATTGTTTTCCTGATATACGGGGCATTGCGGACAATTGCATCCTTTTTCTTCTGTAATGACATCGCTCTTCCCGACAACGGGGTTACAGAATACGGTTTCCGTTTCTTCCGCCACATAAGTCGGGCAGTCTTCGCAGATACATTTTTCCACCGCCGGCCCCAGTTTTTCCTCAAATTCCGTCAGCATGGCTTCCGCTTCTTCTTCGGTTTTACCCTGTTTATCCATGAGCAGTTGTTTGATTTTTTCTCTCTGGGTCATGGCTGCTTCCGGTGCTTCAGCTGCAGGTTCCTGTTTAGCCGCCGTCATCTCAGCGGGGGCCTCTTCTTCCCGGCCGCAGGATGTTAAGCCGAAATAAGTTAAAATCATTCCGCAGATTCCGCAACCGCTTTTTTCAAAAAAATCACGTCTTTTCATTATTTTCCCTCCTCGATTAATAATGTATTCCAATGTTCCTAACCTGTCAATATAAATTTGGCCTTCCATTGCGAACCCTTATGACATAAATTGAAATCTTTGCTATCATATGACAATATGCGCAGTCAGGCATTTATTTACGGAGGAAACGGATGAAGAAAGCATCAGCAATCCTAATTATTGTCATTATTGCCCTAGCTTTATGCGGACAGTCATTATTCTGCGATGGCCTTTATGCTGAATTTCATACCACCAAAGGTCAATTTGTCATCGAGTTGGAATACGAGAAAGTTCCTGTGACGGTGGCTAACTTCATTGGATTGGCGGAAGGCACCATAAAAAATAACGAAACCTCACCCGGAGACCCTTTTTATGCAGGAAAAACCATGCATATCAATCCTGGAAAGTTTGTGCATTTCGGATATGTGCGGAATGCGAAGTGGCTGGGCTATGACTTTCCGGATGAGTTTCATCCTGACCTGAAACATGACGAAGCGGGTATTGTTTCTATGTATAACACCTTACACCACTCCAATTCCAGCATTGTCTGTATTGACTTAAAGCCCATGCCGGAAAATGATGAGAAATTCCCCGTATTCGGAAAAGTTATTGAAGGAATGGACGTTGTCCGCAAAATCGTCAATTTGGATAAGATTGAACAAATCAAAATTATCCGGGTGGGCGAAAGCGCGGACAGTTTTTCCAGCACACAGCGCACCTTTGAAAACCTGGTGCAAAGCCGGCTCGCTCAATTGACCCGGGAACAAAAGGAACGGGCTCTGAAAGAAATGAAAAAAGCCGCGGCCCGCTGGCCGGGTTTGAAATCCACCCCTTCCGGCCTTATGTATAAAATTCTGGAACCGGGAACCGGAAAAAAATTAGAGGATGGAATGACAGTTAACGCCGAATACGTGATTCGTTTAATCAACGATGAGGTTGTCGGAGGAGAAAAAGGCAAACCTTCCAAAGTCATGGTGGGAAACCGGTTCATGATAAAAGGCTGGGCGGAGGCTTTGCCCGACATGCGGGTTGGTGAACGGCGCCTGCTGGTCATTCCTCCGCACCTTTCTTATGGCCACAAAGGCCTGCGCCCGATGGGCATTTACCCCGGGGCCGTTCTGATATTTGATATCAAAATCCTGGAAATCCTGGAAGAAAAAAAGAAGTAGTGTTCAGCTGTTTATGTTTTTAATTTGGTTATCCTCATCAACAATCACAATCCGCGGCATATAGAAATCCGATTCTTCCTCTTCCATGATGCCGTATGACACAATAATCAGCCGGTCACCAACTTTGGCTTTTCGAGCCGCAGCCCCGTTAATCCCGACCATGCCGCTGTCAGCCCGGCCTTTTATGAGATAGGTTACAAACCTCTCTCCGTTGGAAATATTATATACATGGATCTGCTCATATGGCGCCATATCCGCAGCTTTCATGAGCGTTTCATCCAAAGTGAGGCTGCCTTGATAATCAAGGTTGGTTTCAACGACCCGGACATTATGAACTTTCGATTTAAGCATCATCCGACGCATAATTCAACTCTCCTATATAAGTATGTTATCAATTAAACGGGTTTCTCCAATAAAAACCGCCAGCGCGATCAGCGTCTTGTTCAATTGAATGATTTTAAGTGTTTCCAAATTCTCGGCATCGACCACAGCCGCATAATCCAGGCGGGCCAGCGGTTCGCGTCCTATCCGCTGCATAAGAATGGATTTTATCCGGTCAGCATCCTTTTCTCCTTCCCGCACCGCTTTCTCCGCTTGTTTCAAGCCGTGATATAAACAAACCGCCGCCTGTCGTTGCCGGGAATCAAGATAAGCGTTACGGGAGCTCAAGGCCAGGCCGTCTTCATCACGCACAATCGGCATGATGCGCATCTTGACATCTAAATGCATATCCCGGACCATCCGCTGCAGAATGACAGCCTGCTGTGCATCCTTTTGCCCGAAAACAGCCAGATCCGGCTGAATGATATTAAAGAGCTTCATAACCACAGTGCAAACACCCCGGAAGTGCCCCGGACGTGAAGCTCCGCATAGCCGGTCCTGCAATTCCTCGACTTCCACATAGGTTTTGTATCCCCGGGGGTACATTTCCTGAGGATCGACGACAAAAGCATAGGCAACGCCATCTTCCCGCAAC
>CAYRTV010000247.1:0-4765 GCA_964427225.1 uncultured Eubacteriales bacterium | reverse complement strand
ACACCTTCTCATAAAGCTGCGCTGCTGCTTCCGGAAATAACTCAAAAGACATTCAGTTTTACTTTTGATTCCCTGCCCTTCTCTCAAGCGGAGCGGGAACAATTGATACGTTTTCGTATCAAAAAGCAATTACCGTTGATTCCCGATGACGCTAAAATTTCTTATGATGTTTTCCCCGCTGCTGATTCTCCGGGTGGACGGGTGGTTGCATCCACGGCCCGGAACGAAATCGTAAAAGAATATGAAACTCTTTTCGGCGAAGCCGGAATAAAAATTAAAATGATTTCAACCCCGGTCCTGGGTTTAATAAATTTGCTGAGATTTGAAACGAGTTCAGACTTTTTATTGTTAAATGTAGAAGAAGAAGCCTTTTCTCTGGCGGCTGTGGTCAAAGGAGAATTTGCCTTATACAGGCAAAAGCCTTTTGGGTTTGAAAGTCCGGAGGAGGATGGAACCCGGAATAAGATTGCAACCGTGGTCCAGGAAATCGAAAACACCATGAATTTTATTGAAGACAGGGAAAAGAGGAGAATTGAAGCTTTTTGGATCAGAAACGGCAGCAGCGATAAGGATAAATTTTTAGACATTCTATCTCCCATGGTTTGTATTTCTCCCAGAAACATTACGGAATGCAGCCGTTTGGATATCAAAGTACAGAACCGGGAACAGTTAGCCCCGCTAATAGGTCAATTGACATGATAAAAAAAACTGTGAACATCAATCTTGCCACGCATCCGGCCCGCAACCGCCGTTTGTTTCTCGGTCTTTCGGGAACCGGTTCTATTCTGCTTATCCTGACAGCGGTTGTCGCCATCAATATTTTTGTGACCTATTCCACAAAAAATGAGGGGGTCGAACAGGCCTTGAATCGTTTGGAAGAGCGTATGAAGCTGATACAAAGGGAAGAAAAAAGAATCAGCAACCGTATCGAGCAAATTGAACTGGCAGATGGAGCCAGGGTGGATGTATACAATGATCTCATTTTTCAAAAAAGTTTTTCCTGGGTCGAACTATTATCCGCGCTGGAAAAAGCGCTGCCGGATGCCTGCTTTATCCAATCTTTTTCCCCATTACAAAAAAAGGAAAACCAATTGGAAGTTAAATTCAACATTGCGTATCAATCCCTCGATGATTTATTAGGTTTCATTGATCGGCTCAACAAGATGGGTTTCGAAAGCATACAGGTCAAAAATGAAAGCCAAGGCGGAGGGAAATATGATATTTCGGAAGTGTCATTAAGTTATGAAAGAACTCATTAGTCTGCTTAACCGCACAGAACGGCGAATTGTGATTGTTTTAGGAGCTGTTATTTCCGCTGCTTTGGTCTTTTATCTGTTTATCGCTTTACCTCAGCGAAGTTCATTTCTGCTGCGGCAGGGTCGGATTGATCTGCAGCAGCGGGAACTGCAAAAGCATGAAGCCCAGCGGCTTAAGCAAAAAAAGATGCTGACTGACTGGATTCAGGCGCAGGATGACCTCCAGGAAATCAATGCGAAATATTTATACCCAGGTGAAAGAGGCTATCAGCAGATCCGGCAGGATTTAAACCGGATTTTCCGGAAACACGGAATTCAAGCTGAACGGATTCGATATGAATATATGGATGTGAGAGAAGCGGACATTCAGAAGGTCATTATTAATTTTCAGATTGCCGGAGGATACGATTTATTAAAGGGATTTCTCTATGAGATTGAGACTTTTCCTAAATTTCTTTGGGTGGAGAAAATTGATTTCGGAGACACTGAAGAAGCGTCCCGGAATATAAAATTGAATTTGACCCTGGTGGCGTACAATGTATCGTAAAATCTTGACTGTGGTTGTTCTCCTTGCCGGAGGCTTGGTTCTGTTTTCTTTGGGGCAGGAAAAAGCAAGCGGTCAGGAAACAGAAAAGCTGCTCCGCATAGACCTTTTGGATTTTGAGCGGCCTTCCCTTAAAAAGAGCCTCAGAAATATATTTATCCCCTTTTCCAAAAGAGAACAGGGCCGCAGGCCAGGGGCAGAATCCGGCCCAGCCGGAGCCGGGCAGCGGCAGGGCAACCGGCTGCCGGGAGAAGCGGAGACACCGTCCGGTCCGGGCGCAACCGATGCGGAGTCCGGCTTGCCGAGGATTGATCTTAGATACATCGGCTATGTCGGCAGCGAAGCGAGGAAAGTGGCTTTGATATTTCGGGGCGGAGAGGCGATGGCGGTTAAACGGAAGGATATCCTTCCTGATGGAGTGAAAATTGTCCGGATTACAAGCGAAGAGGTGGAAGTGGAATTGCCGGGGGGAGACAACATCAGATTTTCCCTCGAGGGAGAGGAAAAATGAGAAAAATAGGAATGCTGGCACTGATATTAACGGTTGTTTGGGGATGTACGACATTTAACCGCAGCTATAAATTGGGCACTGATGCCGCTATGAACCGGGATTGGGATAAGGCTATTCAATACTATGAACAAGCCATCCTTAAAGATCCGGATAATGCCGTATACCGTCTGGCCATGATCAGGGCCAAAACGGCTGCCAGGAATCAACACCTCAGCCAGGCCCGGCAGCTGGCTATCCAGGGCCGTGAGGAAGAAGCCATTGAGCAATATCAAAAGGTATTGAAATATGATCCCGAAAACCTAATGCTGTATAAAGAAATCGAACAGCTTAAACAAAAACCGGAAGTGAAAAAAATGCCGGAGAAAGATATGTATGAACCGCCCGTTCAGCTTAAAGCCGGCACTGAAGAGATCGTCCTGAAATTTACGCGGGAGGTCAGCCTGCGTTCGATATTTCTGGCCTTGGGAAAATATGCGGGGATCAATGTCATTTTTGATTCTCAATTCAGGGATGAACCGTTCTCGGTCGATTTTTCCGGAATGACGTTTCAGCAGGCTCTGCATACACTATGTGTGGCCACCCAGAATTTTTACCGGACTCTGGATGTAAAAACCGTTATGATCATTCCGGACAGTCCGCAAAACCGCAGCCGTTATGAGGTAACGGCCATGAAAACCTATTATCTCTCCCATATTGACGCGCAGGAGCTCCAGGCGCGTTTAACTCAGCTGCTCCGGACCCCTTCTACGGTGCCTCAGCTGACAGTGGATAAGGTTCTGAATTCAGTTACGGTCAAAGGAACACCGGAAACTCTTCGCCAGGCAGAAGAATTGATCCGGTCCTGGGATAAACCCCGGGGGGAAGTCCTGCTTGACCTGGAGATCATGGAAGTCCGCCGTCGAAAACTCAAACAGATTGGATTGGATTTCGATTCCTATGTCATCGGAGCCCGCTATGGCGGTCAAACTTCCGGTGATGGAGGTGATGACAGCGGTGACAGCGGAAATTCCGATTCTTCTTCGGGCTCGGACACGGGATGGGTCAATTTTGATCAAATCAATTTGGCACAGACCGGAAATTATCAGCTCAGCCTTCCTGTCGGTTTTCTCCGTTTCCTCGAAACCGATGGAGATACCAAAATCATTTCCCAGCCCCGCCTCAGAGGGATCGAAGGCGAAAAAATGGAATATTTGGTCGGGGATGAGGTGCCGATTCCCCAAACTACTTTTTCTCCTATTGCCGCCGGAGGAGTCAGTACCCAGCCGATCACATCCTTTCAGTACAAGCCCGTCGGGATTGAAATGTATATCACACCCCGGATTCATTTCGATGGAGAAATCACCCTTGAAATGGAATTGAAGATCAAAGCGCTGGGCGGAACCGGATTCGGCGATCTGCCGATTATCACAACCCGGGAGGTCAAGAATATTATCCGGCTTAAAGAAGGAGAAACCAACCTTCTGGCAGGATTACTCAAGGATGAAGAAAGGAAAACCTTAAAAGGCATTGCCGGCATAAAGCATATTCCGCTCTTGGGCAGCCTTTTTTCCAATACGGATGCTGAAATCCAGCAGACGGACGTGGTCATGACAATCACTCCCTATATTTTACAAGGAAAATCTCTGGAAGCTTCCGATTTGGAGCCCATCTGGATGAACATGGAGAGCGCTGCCGGAGGAGCGCAAGGCGGCCGGCCTGAAAGCCCGGAGATGATCTATCCGGGGCGGGAGTTTGAAAGGCCTCCCATATCGCGGACTGATCCCAATCGTCCCCCTGATTTGGAACAGGAAGAAACGGAAACCGGCCCCAATGAGCTGATTTTAAGCCCGCCTTCCTATCAGGGGCCGTCCAACCGGAATCTCCGGATGTATGTCAATTTGCAGTCTTCGGAAGACATTCAAAACTTGTCCATGACCCTGAGCTTTGATCCTCAGATTTTGGAATTGGAAAGCGTCCAGCGGGGCAACATTGTTCAGCAGCTGGGCGAAAATCCTTCCGTCATGGAAAATATTGATAATGCTTCGGGGGTTTTCAATTTCGGCTTTTCCAGTTCGCAGATGAACGAGGGAGTCAGCGGATCGGGGCGGCTGGTGACGTTCATATTTAAACCCAAGGCGGCCGGGGAAACGACGGTTTCAATTTTAAATTCCAGCGCCACCAGCACTACCGGCGGGAGTGTTTTCTTTACCACCAACAACAGTCAAATCATTATCCGCGAATAGCCTGCGCATGGTCTCATTGCATCTGCTTCGTTATGCTTGCTTCACTCACTTATTTTGAGTTAGGATTTATCGGTCCTGTTTCGCCTTGGCAATGAATTAGGCCCATATCCCGCCGCTACGCAGATGTCAGAGGCTGACAACAGCAGTTGTCAGCCTCGATTGAATTCTCTCCTCGCCAAGGCCCTCCCACCCACCGCCATTGGCTTCGGAGAGAACCCAACCGCCGCTTCAC
>CAYRTV010000246.1:0-4785 GCA_964427225.1 uncultured Eubacteriales bacterium | reverse complement strand
TCCGTCACGTTCAAGTATCAAAACGGTGAAACTCCTGAGCTGCATATCAACCAAGAATCTATCCGCATGAATGAATTCGTGCAGGATTATTTTGTCAACCTAATCCGGGGGATGACTGCTTCTTTGGATGATGTGCCGCAGGATCCGGAAACGATTGAAATGACTGTCATCCAGAGGAGCGAAGCGTAGTAAAAAAAATAGACAGATAAGACTGAATAGACAGAATTGACAAAAAAAGGGCGTCTCTCCTTAGCCCTTCAAGAAAAGACGCCCGTTGAATTTACTAACTCAGGATATTTGACCTAATACCAAATTGGAGAAAACGGGCGCGCCAGGGGAAACCGGGCTCTGTATAAATAAAATCGTTGAAAACATTGGTGATTTTGACGAACACGTCAACAGAGGCAAAACGATAGGAGATGATGCCGTCCAGGTTGAAATAGGAAGGGATCTCGAGCAATTCATTGGAATTGTAATCCAGCCACCAGGAAATGGAGCCGTACTGCCCTAAGAGTCCAATCCGGAGCGAAGGGAATGGATAGATCTGAACATCAAAATTCAAATTGTGCTTGGCTAAAGCGTCCAGGGGGCGGTCATCGGTTTCATTTCTGTGATTGAGGAAGGTGTAATTGATTACACCGGAGAGCATATCCCAGGATTTTTGGAGCTGCAGCTCGAATCCATTGATATACGCTTCTCCGATATTGAAATAGAGCCGCTGGAAATTATACTGGGGAAGCCGGACACTGTCGATCATATCTTTGAATTGAGTGAGAAAAACAGCTCCGGAAACCAAAACGTCGTGGTTGTAATTGAAGCCTAATTCCCAGATTGTCCCGGATTCACTCAGCAGGTCGGGATTTCCGGAAGAGTCGGAATACATGGAGCGCATGGAGGGGAATTTGGATTTTCTGGAAAAGGACAAGTGCATATCCAAGTAATCCAGGGGCGCGTATTTAATACCGGCGAGAGGATTGACTTTAGATGTGGTGTCTCCCACGTACTTATTCAGGTAATCCAAGCTGACTCCGCCTACCAGTGTCCATTGTTCATTCAGGGAGAAGTGATCTTCCACGCCGGCGGAGAAAGTCCCTTGGTCGTATTCGGTCCAAGGTTCTCCCACATCGTCCTGAATTCGGGCTGTATCTCCCTTGTAGTTGAGGCTGAATTTAAGCTGATTGAAATCATGGGTTCGAATATCCGCAAGCGCAAATCCGCCATAGACGGAATTGTCAAAAGTGCTTTCAAACCGCTTTTGTGTCAATTCCGCATCCCGGAACATCATCAAAGTGTTGTCCAGTTCTACTAAGTAAGCCCGGAATTTCAAGGTGGAACCTTTGCCTAAAGCCGTGCTCCCTCCCCCGTTATAAGAATAACGGTCCCAGTTTTTGAATCGCCAATAACGAGGCCGGGCAGCGTTGATTTCAGGGGGCATGTCGTAATTGGAAAGATACATGGATGCATTGACCATTAATTCGGTGCTGTCATTGGGATGATAGTACACTTTGGCATTGAAATTACTCCGCTGGTACTCGCTATTGGTGCGGTCAATCCGTTCCCCGTCATTGGGACTGGGGTAGTAAAATCCATCCGAATCCTGGTAGGAGACGCCGCCTACAAAAGAGAACCGGTCCAGCCTGAATGCGGTGTTGGCGCCGACCTGGCGGGTGTTTTGTTCTCCGTAAGAAGCTAACAGGGAAAGGGACGGGCTGTCCGCAGGCCGTCCCGTGATGACATTGATGATACCGCCCAAAGTGTTGGGTCCGTATAGAACAGAGGATGGTCCCTTGGTCAGCTTGATGGTTTGAATGCCGCCGGTGCTGATTTCCTTCAGGTCAAACGAACTGTAGTATGGTTCATAGACCGGCACCCCGTCCAGAAGCAAAGCGATCCGTTTGGAATCCATTCCGCGTAACTTGAGCGTATAAGAGGATTTATCCCCGAAAGTAACCGTAACTCCGGGAGCATAGCGGATGGCCTCGGATAAATCCAGGGGAATCATGTTTTCGATTTGAGTTTCCTGAAGAGTGCTGACAGTCGCCACTGTGCGTTCCTGGGGAGCTTCGGCTATGACCAAGACTTCTTCCGTGATAATCCGTTCCTTTTTTTCTTTTTCCTGTTTTGACTTTTCCTGGTTTTGTCCGAAAACCGGGAATGACCCGGTCATACAGACTATCAAAGCCAGAAATGCGGATAGAATGATTTTAGAGAGTCCGTTTTTTAGCATTATGCCTCCTTTACAAGCACGGAAGGCAAGACCGTTTCCAATCTTACCCTAACGGTCAGCCGGCATGGCGAAATGCTTTAGCCGGCGTGACTCGGAGTTATTGAGATTTGGCCCAAAGTGTAGCAAATAAATAAAGCAATTTCAACCCAACGTCTATCTTGCCATTTCCGCTTTATTAAAAATGGTTCGGATCATGGTTTGGCTCAAATCCGGTTCGCTGATGTCGAAAATGATATCCGGGAGCGGCAGTATCCGGGCGAATTCCGGCAGCAGCGGTTTGCGGATGACCAACAAGAGGTCCCGGCTGAGGCGCAGCAGTTCATTCACCGGCGGCAGGAATCCGGCACTTTGGTACAGTTCCAAGGGACCCAGCTCATCCACGACCGTCAGGTCAAAGGCACCTGGACGGAGTAAAGCTTTTTCGGCTTTTTCCCGGCCGCTGGGAGAAAAAAAGAAACGTCCAATGTGGCGGCGGTTCTTTTCAGCTTCGGTGCGAGCCAGAGGAAAGGAAGTTTCTGTGGCCAGGTCGTATCCGTCGTAGCCCTGCAGCTGATCACCGGAGTATAGACTAATGCTGAGAAGGCCGCTGAGGCGAAGGCCTTTTTGTTTTAATCCGGCACATGCCTTTTTAAGCAGAGTGGTTTTTCCGGTATGAACGTTGCCGGTCATAACATAAATACGGGCCGTTTTCTTTTCGTTATCTTTGTTCATATTCGGGTGAAAATCCCTGATTGATTAAAGGCCTGAAAAAGGGTAATATATGCATGAATATATATCAATATTTATATTATATTTCAGTCATAGCTTTAATCAAATGTCATTTAAAAAAAGGAGGTAGAGAATGGATGTTCTAAAGTTAAAATCTCAGCACAAACTCCTCAAGGAATTCACGTACAAACCAGGAGAATTGGAAAGAGGTTATAATAACCGGACTTTATACATCAATCTGGATGACAATACTGTCAAAGAAAAACCGGTCACCGAGCAAATGCGCGAGAAATTCATCGGCGGCAAAGGTTTCGGCCTGCGGCTGCTGTGGGACGGCACCAAACCCGACACTAAATGGAATGATCCTGAAAATGAAATTGTGATTTCTCCCGGCCCCATTGCGGGAATCACTCAATACTCCGGCACCGGGAAGTCTCTTGTGGTCAGTATTTCACCCATGACGGATGTAGTGATCGATTCCAATGTAGGGGGTTATTTCGGTCCCTACATGAAATTTTCCGGATTTGATGCGCTGGAGGTTCAAGGCAAGGCCAAAGATGATGTCGTGATTTTCATTGACGGGGTTAATAATAAGATCACTATTGAAGAAGCCCCGGCTGAAGCCGTGGACACCCACATCTTGGCGGAACAGCTGACGGAAATGTATGCGGATGATGAAAAAGACAAACGGAATGTTTCCGTGGTGTCCTCGGGCCGCGGCGCCGAGCATGCTTATATGGGAATGCTGAACTTCAGCTGGTGGGACGGCAAGCGGAAAGAAATCCGGGTCAAACAAGCGGGCCGCGGCGGCATCGGGTGTGTATTCCGGGATAAGCATATCAAAGCCATAGTCGCCAAGATACCCTCACTGAAAGCCGATTTAAATAAAGTGGCTGACATGAAGCCGATCATAGAACGCGGGACCCGTTTTCGCAATGAAATGAAAGAACTGGATGACCAGCAAAACCGTATGCGCCAGGTCGGAACCGCCCATTTGATGGAAATTATGGATGAGTATGACCTGTTGCCGGTGAAAAATTTCCAGTACGGATCACATGCGGAGGCTGGAAAGATCAGTTCAAATAAATTCAGAGAAAGGTTTACCCAGGGGGTCCCTGACGGCTGCTGGGTCGGCTGCATGATGTCCTGCTGCAAAACCGCCGAGAATTTTGAACTAAAAACCGGGCCATACAAAGGACAAAAGGTGACGGTGGAAGGGCCGGAATATGAAACGGCTGCCGGCGTTGGTTCCAACTGCGGAATTTTTGATGTGGATGCCATCATGGAGCTGAATTTTTATTGTGACACCTACGGAATCGACACTATTTCTTTCGGCACCGCTACCGCCTTCGCCATGGAGTGTTTTGAAAAAGGGATCATTGATGAAAACACGACCGGCGGACTGAAATTAAACTTCGGCAATGCGGATGCGGCTTTGGAACTCCTGCATCAAATGGCCCGGGGAGAAGGATTCGGCCCGGTTGTCGGCAAAGGCGTCCGGAGGATGAAGGAAATATTTGTCAAGGAGAACGGAGCGGATCCCGCTTTTCTGAATGATATCGGCATGGAAAACAAAGGACTGGAATATTCGCAGTATGTATCTAAGGAGTCCCTGGCTCAGCAGGGCGGGTATGCCATGACAAATAAGGGCCCGCAGCACGATGAAGCTTGGGTGATATTTATGGACATGGTCAATAACCAGATCCCCACCTTTGAAGATAAAGCTGAAGCCCTGCATTATTTCCCGATGTTCCGGACCTGGTTTGGTTTAATGGGATTGTGTAAGCTTCCCTGGAATGACGTGGAACCTGTCGGCAATGAAGAGACGAACGAACCGGAAAAAATACCTG
>CAYRTV010000245.1:0-4788 GCA_964427225.1 uncultured Eubacteriales bacterium | reverse complement strand
CCCGTCTGAAGGGTAAAAAAATGGCGATTATAATATAAATGTGCAAATGAAAAACGTTCCCTTTGATCTTTCAATAAAAATCATGTTAATCGCTGATAAAAAAGAATGTGCAAAAATAGCGCAATTTTTTTATGAATCATTCAGGTTATGTATGTTTATCGAGGGAAATAAGCAAATTCAGCAGTTTGGCATGATTTTTGGATGATTAAGACTTGGTGAATACATTTGCATCATTCATTTTTCATGAGGAGGAAAGCATGAACCACCACTTTGGAAATAAAAGTATAGGATTGCTTCTATTTACATCCTTGATTTTAACCGCCTTTCCGGCTGAAGCGCAGTATTTTGGGCGTAACAAGGTTCAGTATGATTCCTTTGATTTTGATGTGATCAACACAAAGAATTTTGATATTTACTTTTACCCGGAAGGAACAGAAGCGGCCAAGCTGGCCGCCCGCATGGCGGAGCGCTGGTATTCCCGGCTGTCGCGGGTTTTTCAGCATGATCTCTCAAGCCGTCAGATTCTGATTTTGTATACCAGCGGGCCTCACTTTCAGCAGACCACCGCCATTCCGGGAACATTGGGTGAAGGAGTCGGCGGTGTTACGGAGAGCCTTAAGCGAAGGATTGTGCTGCCGTTGGCCGCTTCTTTAGAAGAATCAAATCATGTTATCGGTCATGAATTGGTGCACGCATTTCAATATGACATCACCGGGCAGTATCATTCAGATTATGCCCGGGCGGCACCATCCATTCAGCGGCTTCCCTTGTGGTTTGTGGAAGGTTTGGCTGAATATTTATCGATCGGCCCGCGCTCACCTCATACGTCAATGTGGATGAGGGATATTCTTCGAAAGGAAGAACTGCCGGGTATTAAGAAATTAAACAGCGCGCAGTATTTTCCTTACCGCTATGGACATGCCGTATGGGCTTACATTACCGGGAAGTGGGGAGACCAGACAGTCGCGTCGATTTTAAAGCGTGCGGGCCGCTCTGGTGATTACCGCACGGCCATCAAAGAGGTGACCGGCACGGATGTGGAAGAAATATCCAAGGGCTGGCATTCATCTCTCCGGCAGGCCTATCAGCCGGTCCAGAAAAAAACCTTGATGGTGGATCAGCTGAGCAAGGCTCTGATTCCCGGTACCAAACAAAATCCATTGAATGTCTCACCTGCCCTGAGTCCTGACGGAAAAAGCGTTGTGTTTTTATCGTCCAAGGATCTATTTTCCATTGACTTGTTTTTAGCTGATGCGGAAACCGGGGAATTCAAACGGAAACTGGTCAGCACTGCGGTTAATCCCCATTTTTCCAGCCTGCAGTTTATTAAATCCGCTGGAAGCTGGGATTTCGAAGGCCGGCGGTTTGTGTTCGGAGCGGTGAGCAAAGGGGATCCCGTGCTTTCCATTCTCGATATTCCCAGTGGAGATAAAATCGATGAAATTAAGTTTCCCGATCTGGGTGAAATACTCAACCCGACCTGGTCTCCCGATGGTCATTCCATTGTTTTCTCCGCTTTGGATGGAGGGTTTTCTGATTTGTTCCTTTATGATATGGAAGCCGGGGAGCTGACCAGGTTAACCGAAGATCCTTACGCCGATTTATATTCGGTATGGTCACCGGATGGAAGCAAAATCGCATTTGCCTCCGACCGGTTTTCAACGGATCTGGGATTACTGGATATCGGGCATTTCGGGCTGGCGGTTATGGATATGAAAACCCGGGACATTCAGAAGCTCCCCAGTTTTCCGAATGCTAAAAATATCAGTCCGCAATGGTCTGCGGATTCCAAGGAATTGTATTTTATTTCCGACCGTAACGGGATTTCCAATCTTTACAACCTCGATTTGGATAGCGAAGCCATCACCCAAATGACGGATTTCTATACTGGAATCTCCGGAATCACGGAACTCAGTCCGGCCTTATCCGTATCACGGAATACGGAAAAAGTAACCTACTGCCTGTATGAAAATGGTCAATATAACATCTATTCCGTTGATTCGGGAAAGAGACTTATCCGCGGCGAACAGACGGTTTTGACTGAAATGGAACCGGCTCTCCTGCCCCCCCGGACCCAGCCGGAGGGGACGGTGGCGGGACTGCTGCGGAATCCGTTATTCGGACTGCCGGAGGACCAGGAATACCAGCCTGAGGATTATAATCCGGTTTTAACTTTGGATTATATTGCTCCGCCCCAGGTGGCGGTCGGCGTGGATCGTTTCGGCACCTACGGCGGCGGAGGCATCGCCCTGTTTTTCAGCGACATTTTGGGTTATCACAGCCTGCAGACCATGGCTCAGGTGAGTTCCCGTATTTTGAATTCTGCGGCCGCGGTCAGTTATATTTATAAGAAATACCGCTGGAATTTAGGAGCTGTGGCACAAAGGATGCCCTATGTCACCGGCGGTTTCAGTCAATCCATTCAAACTGTACAGGGTGAACCGGCTTTGGTGGAACAAGAATACCTCTTCCGCCAGGTCAATTATCAAATCTCCGCCCTGGCAGAATACCCATTCAGCGAAGTGTTCCGCTTGGAAGTAACCGGCGGCTATCAATTTCTGAATTTTGACCGGGAAGTGCGGACCCGCGCAGTATCGCTTATCGATAATGTGACCTTGATCAATGAAAAAGAAAACCTCCAGGCCCCGGATAGTCTCCATTTCGGACGGGGAAGTGCGGCTCTGGTTTATGACAGTTCCTTTTTTGGGGCGACCGGCCCGGTGTTGGGCCAGAGATACCGGCTGGAAGTTTCTCCAAGTGTTGGCTCTATTGATTATGGTGAAATTCTGGCTGATTACCGGAGATATTTCATGCCGCTCCGTCCGTTTACCTTGGCTTTCCGTTTCATGCATTACGGCCGCTACGGACCGGGAGCCGAAGACAGCCGTCTTTATCCCTTATTCCTGGGCTATCAGAGTTTGGTCAGAGGCTATAACACCGGTTCCTTCAGCGCTGAAGAATGTGCAGAAACCGGCTGTGAATCATTCAATCAGCTGTTCGGCAGCAAGATGATGGTGGCGAATCTGGAGCTGCGGTTTCCGCTGTTCAATGTACTAGGAATCGGGCGCGGTTTTTACGGCATACTTCCTATCGATTTCACTGCTTTTGTTGACAGCGGCTTGGCCTGGAACTCTCAGGATGAAGCTTGGTTTCTGGGAGGAGACCGCCGTCCCGTTGTCAGTGCGGGGGTCGGCCTTCGTATGAATGTTTTCGGATATGCGATTTTTGGAGCCAGTTATGTGTTTCCCTTCGACCGGCCAGGCAAAGAAAACGGGTACTTCCAATTTTGGTTCACTCCCGGATTTTAACCTGAATGATTGACCGGAGAATCTTAGGCTGAAATTGCAAAATGATCTCCATTGTTTTATGAATAGGATAGTCAATTTTCGAACTAATAAGGCTAATAAGGCGATGACCAATGAATGATCAAAGTCCCCATGATCGATTTATCTGGATATTGATTGTCGGCGCATTAGTCGCCCTGGTTCTTTATTTTTACAGCCTGCATACGGTTTTGACTCCGCTGCTGGCTTTTCTGATTTTGTTTTTAATGCTGTGGCCAATAAGAAAAGAAGCCATTGTTAAATACATCCTGCTGATTTCATTGCTGGTTTTTCTCATTTGGTTTATCGGAGAAACCCAGCATATTCTCTTTCCTTTTGCAATATCCTTTGTACTGGCCTATCTCTTTGATCCGGTGGTCATGAAACTGGAAAGCAAGGGCTGGCCCCGCTGGGTGAGTTCGCTTATTATCGTTGTCTTGGTCTTGGGCATATTCGCGGTTCTCATGATATTTTTTATTCCCGCGGTGATTGAGCAATTCCGCGATCTGGTGGATTTGAGTGTCCGGTATTCAAGAAAAGTGACTGCCTGGGTCGAAGAAGGCGGACTGAGGCCATTAACCCAATATCTCCAAATTGATGCCGAAAGGATCCGGAATTTTATCATGAATGATCTTCCCGGGCAGCTCCAGGGCTTTTTTGATAACTTTTTCAAAACAGCGTCCGATTTGGCTTCCGCCTTGTCCCGGGTTATAGGGCAGATTTTTACTCTGGTCCTGGTTCCTTTCTTATTCTTTTATACACTGAAGGATTATGACAAAGTTAAAACCTGGATTGATGATGTCTTTGTCAGCACTGAGGATGATTATCAAAAGCAGGTTTTTCAAAAAATCGGACAAATCATCAATGGATTTTTTCGGGGACAATTGATTGTCTGTGTTATTGTCGGGGCCATTACCACCACGGTTTTATTGATTTTAGGCGTCAGGCAGGCATTGTTAATCGGAATTACTGCCGGCGTTTTAAATATAGTTCCGCATTTTGGTTTGATCGTAACTCTTTTTATAGGCATTTTTATCGGTATGCTTAGTCCTTCGCCTTTACTGGCGACAATAAAGATCGTCGCCGCCATAGAGATCGCGCAAGTTCTGGACGGCACTTATCTGAGTCCCAGCATAGTCGGCCAGCGGGTAGGGCTGCATCCGGTTTGGGTTATCCTGTCCTTGTTGATTTTTTCTTATTTTTGGGGAGCCCCGGGATTCATTATCGCCATTCCGGTGGCGGCGATTATGCGGGTATTTATATCCGCTATGCTTAAGAAATATCACCCCGCTAAACAGAACGTTCCTTAGTGGGTACTTGTTCCCATGTCATCCCCGGGCCGCGGCGGAAGTCCGATTTTATAATATCTGTCCGGATTTACAGAACAATGTATTTGGTGCAATCTATTTCTTAGCCTGGATTATTCACGGGCCGAGATTGCCGCAAATTTCGGTTTGCGGCGAGG
>CAYRTV010000244.1:0-4798 GCA_964427225.1 uncultured Eubacteriales bacterium | reverse complement strand
TGATGAGGAGCAGGTGTTTGCATTTTCGGTTGAGACGTCGCTTTTAGCAAACTGGGGGGCCAGAAGCGACGTCTCAACCGAAAATGCCAACACCTGCTCCTCATCCCAGCCCCGGCAATGAGCCTGGACCGATGTGTAGGCACGATTGGCGTTTTCCAGCCGTTTCCGCAGCTGGGCCAGCCGGGTCAGTTTATTCCGGTCATCCCAGCCCGCCTCCAATGCGACCCGTTCGCACAAAGTGGCCCATCCTTCGGAATAAAGCCCATAAGGAAAAAGAATCCGCACCGTATGGGGGTTTTCCCGGGTGAGTTTGGATTGAATATAATGGCCTGGAAACAGCTCATGGATCACAATAAATTTCTTGAAATGATAGTTAAACGACCGCCAGAAATCTTCCCGTTCTTTGTCCGGATGGGAATCCGGAATGGTCGCTAAAAACCAGGTTGTCCAGGGGTTGGGAGCAAAGGGAGCGGCCGGCCGCACATAGCCGATCCGGGCCATAGGACCGGCACTTTCCGGGGCTAATTCAATGCTCAATGTCTGATGCTCCGGAATGGTGGCGATTTCTTTTTCCCTGATAAATTCCTCCGCCTGCTTCGCGAAATCCCGAAGAGTCTGCAGGTATTCCAGTTCCGCTGCCGGCCGGTATTCCTCCATATCGCTTAAAGCCGCCTTAATAACCGCAACCTCATCTTCGGGAAGCTCGCGGTCCGAATAGTTTTCCTCTAAATAATCTCGAGCGGTTTCCGCCATAACCGCACGGGTTTCGTTAATCTCTTTCAAAGCCATTTCCTCCAGTTCTTCCGGAGTCAATTCGCTGTCTGTATAAATTTTGAGCATATGGGCATACTTGTCCGGGCCCAGGATCTGGCTGTCGGATAAGGACGCCTCCGGCAAGATCTCCCCTTCGATATAGGAAGCAAGACCTTGGATATCCTCGGCCGCGGCTTCGCAAAGGGCCTTAACCTCATCGGAATTATGATCTCCCAGCCAGTCTTCGATTATTCCAAATAGGGAATCGCCTATAAAACCTGCAGTCTTTTCCAGGGTACTCACACTCCTCCGGGTGTTCTCCGGACTGCCATCTTCCAGCATCTCTTGAGCCGCAGTGCATAATTCTGGAATCTCTCTCAGCCTCTGCAGGATTAAATCCACTTTCTCTCCCCGCATCAGTAAGTCTGTATATAAAATCCGGGGAACCGCTCTTGAAATCGCACTCGAATAAAATCCCGGGGAATTTTTATGGGGGGCCTCTTTTTCCCATTTGTCCAGTTCGAATCGAATCTGAGTCCGCATAAGCCGGGCATTTACCCGCTTGTTAACCGGCATGTCCGGAATTTTGTCTGTGATATCGTTTAAAACATTCCGGTTGTAATCGGTCCAGGCAAGAATATTGGCTTGGGAAAAATCTTCAAAGCGAAAAATCGCCTCATGAAAACCCAGCGAAAATGCTCGGGAAGGATAAAAAGATTTCCACTCCTCCACATACTCACCACAAATGTCGCCCATATTCTCCTGGATTGCACAGGATGTTCCAGCAGCCAGGATCAACATTATGAATACCATACATGATTTTGAATGTGATTTCATTTTCTCTCCAATCATTCTCCCTCCACAAAAAAAGCCTGATGAATTGTCGCTATTCCTTTGGCCTGGCTTCCACCGAATGGAAAACCCAGTAAGATGTCTTGGGAAACACCTTCTATTAAATCATAATTATACTAAACCAATAAAGAAAAAATTGAAAAATATCCATCAGCCTAAACCAAATATCTTAGCTCGACACGGCACATCTAAAACTTTCCCAAAATCCTATGCTTTTTCCTCGTTTCATCCGCTTCCCGGCTATCCCCGCATTGCTCCAGCACATCCAGATAGGCCCTTTCTTCTTCGGCAACCGCCTCTGCGCGCCGGTTGACAACCCACTTTATCCCGGCACCGCTGGCAATCGTTCCCACCATAGTGACCGCCACCGGCAGCCAGGTTTCCCTTACAAAAAGCAAAACGGCCGAGCCGGCAAACAGAACCAAGGCAATCCCGAATAAAAAAAGTAATCCGGTCCATAGATTCCGCCAGACAGAATAGTTCGTATGCCTTTCCCTCGCATATTCACAGGGTGTCGGTGCATCATGCATAAGCTCCTCCTCTGAGACACCCTGACCCTCCATTCTATAAAAACCTCGTCCTGCTTGAGTCTTTCATCTTAACACAACCACATTCACCTTGACATAAGAAAATAATTGCAAAATAATAAGCCTGAATTAATACCTAAATTAAATAAGAGGTGAAGATGAAGCATCTAGAATATGGGATTGATTACATAAAGCAGAGGAATGGAAACGAATACGCAAAGCTCAGATTCAAAGGAATCTTTCCTGAACTCAGATTCCAAGTCGAAGGAATAAACGGTGAATTTAATCTGCACACGTTAAAAGACCGCATTAAAACCGAAGGATTTAATCAAGACGACAAATTAGCCATCACCATCAAGAATATAGAAACCGGCCAGGAGCAAGAAGTCGGTATTGATTTTGCCAAAAACTGGCCGGAAGACCTGCACGAACACCCAGATCAATCCCAGGAAGACTCTATAGAAATCGAAGTGTAAATTTTTCAGCTTAAAAGCCGAATTCGGGTGAAAATATATTCCAAATCTTCTTCTTCCAGAATTTGTTTCTTATAATCGGCTGCAGCGGAATCACCCGGCAGGAGGTCTTCAGTCGGTGCCCTTATCTCTTTATCCACATTTTCCGGCTGGGTTTCATCATAAAGCCAAAGCAGCCGTATTTTTTCTTTATACAGTTCGATACATGTAATGCCGTTTTTATGCAGGCAGCTCCCGTCATTGGAATAGCAGGGAGCAACAAGTTCAGGTTGTCCCAAAGCAGTCCAATATGATTTCTTTCCTTCTTTTTCTCTTTCTTTCTCAAACTCTGCCTTTTGCTTTTTAATCTCTTCTTCTATTTTTTTCTTATCTTCCTGATCGGCAGCCCCTACATATTTTCTGAACAGATTCTCAATCGCAACGCGGATTCGGTCACCTTCCGACAGTGAGGCGAACATCGGGCGGTGGGTATGTCCGGCGATGAAAAGCACTTTATGTGCTCTGGCCCAATTATAATAGGTGTTTTCATCTTTTCTTCTCTTGGTGTATCGCTGGGCCGGGCTGGTCATGCTGGAAAATCCAAACGGCCGTGCGATATATTTTAAAAACAGTCTCCCCGCTATTCCTAATGTGTCATTAATGAAACTGCCTTGATGGCCGTGAGCCAGAAAAAGAGAAGAGCCGCAGCAATCAAACCTCAGCGCTTCAATGACCTCAAGCCCGGGTAAAACTTCATGCAAGTGTTTTTCCACTCTTTTTTGGCTTCGCCAGTCGATGTCGTGATTTCCGAAAATGCGGTAATACCGGTCCTCTTCTAAAAAACGGCGTTCGCCGGCATAGACATCTTCATATTTTTTCTTTAATTCTTTTTTGCTGTATCTATGAAGTTCTTCATAATCCCCTAGTGCTATCAGTGTATAATTCGATTGATAATAATAATCCAAGGCCTTAAGGTAAAGGCCTTTGTTTTTATCAAATTCCGGCATTCCGATGTGCTGGTCGGAGAAGATAACATATTTATCCTTTTTCTGATCATAGGCGATGGGCTTTTCAATTTTCTCGAGAAGTCTGGTAAGTTTTTTATGCTTTAAGCCCGGCATGGCCCACCTTCCAGTCTATAAGCTTAATCCGGCAGTGAAAAATTTCCAATAGATTCTTCCTCGAAAAATTATTTTTCTACAATCTCCCCGCCGATAATCACCATCTTCACATAAGCAATGTCCTGCAGCGTGTCACCAGAGAAAACCACGATGTCCGCGATTTTTCCTTTTTCCAAAGAACCCATTTTGTCATCGACGCCGAAGATTTGAGCGGGATTGCACGGCCCTATGAACCGCCGGATCGGATGTCACATTATTCGCTGTAGCACCATACACCATCAACTGGCCGTTGCCTGAGGTTACTTCCACCTTTATCCAGACATTGTTGAAACTGTTTCCGGGATATGGCACTCCGGCTTCGGCAAATGGATTGAAAGCCTGATACCGGCGGCCTGAAAATGTTTTCGTGAAGGAGGTGCCGATGGTGCTGCCGTCGCCGTTTATCAGAGCAAATTCAACCGTCACATCCTCATCCGTTGGATTAAAGCAGCCGAAGGCGGTTCGATAAATATCATCGTTAACAAGATTCTGCACCATGAGCGTCCGGCCGTCTGCGGCTGTGTTGGCATCATTGAGATTGAGCCCCTGGAATGTTTTGGAATAGTCGCCGTTTGATGTTCGCGCCATTACTTGAATGTTATGACTGCCGTCCTGAGTAACAAATTCGACCGTCCCCACATTGGCGAAATAGTCATATCCCGGATCCAGGGCGTCAAGAGTTGCCAGTAAATTCGGTGTCCGCCCGCTGACACCCGGAGCGCTGCCGGTAAACAGGGTGATCGGGCCGCGGCGCTCGCCGGTCGAGGCGTTAAAATACACCGACACTTCTGAACCGCCGGTGATATCGGTAATCTGCACCCCGGTCATCCAGGTGCCGCCTCCTGTGGCAGGCGCCCAAAGCACTTCCGGGATCACCTGGTATTCGGATGGGGAATTGTATCCGCTGATATCCTGCTTCTGGGCGGCGATATGCACAGCCGGGTCTGAAGTGGTGTTGTTGGCCGTTGCACCGTAACTCATTAGTTCCCCGCTTCCGGAATCAGGTGTTATCTTAAGCCATACATTCTCATAGGAGTAGGACGGATACGGCACC
>CAYRTV010000243.1:0-4812 GCA_964427225.1 uncultured Eubacteriales bacterium | reverse complement strand
TCTCATCCGAGTGCCGCTGACGACCAGGTCGCATTCACTTTTATTAATGGTCTCCGCCAGCTCCTGCATTTGTCCTTTACCGTAACCCATTGCGGGCAGGACCCGGTCTAAGTGATTATACTTTTCAAACGTTTGCTGAATACTGCCCACTGCATAGGGCCGAGGGTCGATAATTTTTCCGGCTCCGTATTTTTCGGCCGCCACAATTCCGGCACCGTATCTCATTTCCCCGTGAGTCAAGGTGGGGCCGTCTTCGATCACCAGCACGGTTTTTCCTTTAATCTGCTCTCCCTCTTCGACCTGAATCTTGGAGTTGGCCCGTACAATGACGGCTTCGGGATTATATTTCCTGATGTTGTCCACCACAACATCAACATTTTTCTTTTCTGCAGTATCCATTTTATTGATGACCAGGACATCCGCACGGCGGAAATTGGTTTCGCCGGGATAATAAAGGAGTTCGTGACCGGGCCGGTGAGGATCGGCAACGACGACTTCAAGATCGGACTTGTAGAATGGGATGTCATTGTTTCCTCCGTCCCAAAGAACGACATCGGCTTCTTTTTCAGCCTGTTCTAAAATCGCGCCGTAATCGACACCGGCATATACGATGATTCCGTGCTGGATATGGGGTTCATATTCTTCCATTTCTTCAATAGTGCAGTTATGCTTGAGCATATCACCATAACTGGCAAAGCGCTGAACGGCCTGCTTGGCTAAATCCCCATAAGGCATAGGATGGCGTATAGCGACAACCTGGCGTCCCTTTTCTTTCAGCAGGCGGGCGATTTTGCGGGTGGTTTGGCTTTTGCCGCACCCGGTGCGCACTGCACACACGGAAACCACGGGCTTTTTGCTTTTAATCATGGTCTCTTTCGGGCCAAGTAGAGAAAAACTGGCTCCGGCTGCCTGTACTTCGGATGCTTTATGCATGACGTATTCGTGTTTAACATCGCTATAAGAAAAGAAGACTTCATCCACATCGTGATTTTTTATCAGTTCGGTCAGATTTTCTTCAGCATCAATCGGAATACCGTCCGGGTAATTCTTGCCTGCCAATTCTGCAGGATACTTCCGGCCCTCGATATCTGGAATTTGAGTCGCAGTAAAAGCCACAACTTGATAATTGTCATTGTCTCTGAGATAGGTGTTGAAATTGTGGAAGTCTCTTCCAGCTGCTCCCATAATGATCGCTTTTTTCATGGTTTATTCTCTCCTTTATATTCGTATTTCCGTAAAATTCAAAAAAAAGAAACCATAAGTATAATACTTTAAGGACCTAAAAGCA
Source organism: uncultured Eubacteriales bacterium (assembly GCA_964427225.1). GTDB lineage: Bacteria > Acidobacteriota > Aminicenantia > Aminicenantales > Aminicenantaceae > CAYRTV01. The sequence continues at coordinate 3,524 of CAYRTV010000243.1, read as the reverse complement.
ATTTTTTTAAGCATCTTACGTCAATAGATCGCAATGGCTCATATTCTTTTATCAGGTGTGATAAAATAAAAATATGCCCATTGAAAATAACCATATTGTCGGAATTATGTCGGATTCTCATGATAACCGGGGTGCGGTAAAAAGAGCGGTTTCTTTTTTCAACGGAGCGGAATGCAGCCTGGTAATCCACGCCGGGGATTTTGTCGCTCCCTTTACTGCGAGTGAATTGGAGGCTTTAAACTGTCCGGTCAAGGCCGTTTTCGGTAACTGCGACGGGGAGAAGAATGGCCTCAAACAGACCTTGCAGGGCTGGGGAGACATTCGGGATGAGCCTTTTCGTTTCGCATGGGGAGACATTCGTTTTTTATTGACGCACACACATTACAGGCTGCATGAATATATTTGCTCTGAAAAATTTGATATTCTTATATACGGGCATACCCATAAACCCGAAATCAGAATGGAGCGGCACGGCCTGATTGTCAATCCGGGAGAAACCGGCGGCTGGCTTTCGGGAAAAAATACCGCAGCGCTGCTGGACATTTCGCAGCTGCAAGCTGAGATTGTATCCTTATGAGCTGTACTTCCATTACAGAACACTCATTATGTCACTTTCATCCTGCGTTTTCTATTGACAGAAAAAGGCCAAACTATTAATATAAACAGGCTTGGAGTGTACATAGGCGCGTAGCTCAGTGGCAGAGTGCTTCCTTGACGCGGAAGAAGTCGAGGGTTCGATCCCCTCCGCGCCTACCATTTTTATGACAGGGTATTCGAGAGGCCGAAAAGAAGCAGCGGGTTTTTTGCTTTTTCCCAGGGATACAATATCATTTTCCAACAACCGGAAAGGAATCAGTGCCGGTTTTGTTTTTCCAGGGAAAAAGGCGGCTTTCTGTTAAAATGGATAAAAATATAAAAGGATTATTATGGAACAAAAGCAAAGTGACGCGGCCGGATTAGAAATATTGAGGCACAGCGCCTCTCATCTCCTCGCCCATGCGGTTCTGGATTTATTTCCTGGAACAAAAACCGGTATTGGACCCGCGATTGAGGATGGTTTTTATTATGATTTCCTGCGGGATAAGCCCTTTACACCGGAAGATCTGGAAACTATTGAGAAAAAAATGAAAGAGCTCAGCCGCGAGGATATCCTCATCGAAAAAAAAGAGTATTCCCGTGAAGAGGCCATAAAGCTGTTTGAAGATTTGGGACAGGACCTGAAAGTGGAATTGATTAAAGAAAGAGCCGGAGAAAGCGTTTCCTGTTATAAGCAGGGCGATTTCATTGATTTTTGCCGGGGGCCTCATGTGTCCTCCACCAAGCAGATCCGGTATTTTAAAATCCTGTCTGCTTCCGGAGCATATTGGAAGGGCGACGAAACCGGACCGCAGCTGCAGCGGATATACGGGACGGCTTTTTACATGAAAAAGGATCTCAAAGATCATCTCCGCATGCTGGAGGAGGCTAAAAAACGGGACCACCGCAAACTGGGGACTGAGTTGGATCTGTTCAGTTTTCATGAGAGCCTCGGCGGCGGATTGATCCTGTGGCACCCTAAAGGCGCGGCCGTCCGGTGGACCGTGGAAGAATTTTGGCGTCAGGAACATTTTCAGGAAGACTATGAATTGATATACAGTCCGCATGTGGCCAAGCTGGATGTTTGGAGAACCAGTGGACATACGGAGTTTTATGACGCCCTTTATCCTCCTTTGGAAAGTGAGGGCATTGAGTATCAGCTCAAACCCATGAATTGCCCTTTTCACATCATGGTTTATAATTCAGCCCAGAGAAGCTACCGGGAGCTTCCGATGCGGTGGGCGGAGCTGGGTACGGTTTACCGCTATGAAAGGAGCGGAGTTTTGCATGGATTACTTCGAGTACGGGGATTCACTCAGGATGATGCTCATATTTTTTGCCGTCCCGACCAGCTGGAAACAGAAATTGAACGGACTATTCGGTTTGCTCTGAAGGTTTTGAAGACTTTTGGATTTTCCGAATATGATGTTTTTCTATCAACGTGTCCGGAAAAGTATTGCGGTGCTCAAGAGGATTGGAGTAAAGCCACCGCAGCTTTGGAAAAAGCCATGCGGAATGTCGGATTGGATTTCCAAATCGACGAAGGTGAAGGTGTCTTTTACGGACCCAAGATAGATATCAAGATCAAGGATGCTCTGAACAGATCTTGGCAATGCACGACGATTCAGCTGGATTTCAACCTGGCGGAACGCTTCGAGCTATCCTATATTGGAGAAGACGGAGAGCCCCACCGGCCTTACTTGATTCACCGGGCCCTGTTGGGCTCTTTGGAAAGGTTTTTCGGCATTCTTATTGAGCACTACAAAGGGAATTTCCCCTTATGGCTGGCTCCGGTGCAAGTTGATATCATACCGATTGCGGACCGGCATGCATCCTACGCCGAGGAACTGCACGAGGAATTCAAAAAAAAGAAGATACGGTCGTCGATCGATTCCCGCCGGGAAAAAGTCGGTTATAAAATCCGGGATGCGGAAATGCAGAAAATTCCTTTGATCCTGATTGTCGGTGATAAAGAAATCGAAAACAAGACCGTTTCCGTCCGTATTCATACAGTGGGTGATAAAGGAGAGATGAAATTTAATGAAATGCTTGCAAAAACCTCAGAATTGATTGAAAATAAAGAGTTAACTGTTAATCTTTAAAGGAGGTCTATCATCAGAAGACGAGGAAAGTTTATTCCGAGGAAGAGGGAAACAAAACCACACAGGATAAATGAGAAAATCCGCGCAAAAAAAATCAGAATGATCGATGAGAATAAAGAACAAGTCGGAATCGTGGATATCAAGGAGGCGTTAGCCCGCGCGCAGGAGATGGATCTGGATCTGGTCGAAATTGCTCCTAATGCTGATCCCCCTGTTTGCCGGGTTATGGATTACGGTAAATATCTGTATGAGTTGCATAAAAAAGCTCAGGAAGCCAAAAAACATCAAAAACAGATACAGGTAAAGGAAATAAAATTCAGGCCGAAAATCAGCGATCATGATTACAATTTCAAGATGAGACATGTCCAGAGATTCTTAAAAGAGGGCAATAAAGTGAAAATCACAGTGATGCTCCGCGGCCGGGAAAAGGCTAAACCGGAATTAGCTCACAGTATTGTGGATCGGGTACTGGAAGATGTAAAAGATCTCGGAACTCAAGATGCTAAAATTCGGCGGCAGCCATGGGCCGTATCCACGTTGTTAGCTCCGACAAAAACAGGAGATAAAAATGCCAAAACTCAAAACTCATAAAGGTGCCAAGAAGAGATTTAAGATCACAAAAAATAAAAAAGTTGTTCATCGGAAGGCGTATAAGAGTCACATTCTTACCAAGAAAAGCGCCAAGAGAAAACGGAATTTAAGGCAAGCCGATTTGATTGACAAGGTGGACAGGAAGCGGATTAAACTGATGCTTCCGTATGATTTTTAATTTTTTTTTGAACTGATTTATTCCTTCTTCCAATCAACGAATATTTACCTTTACAATACAAGGAGAAGATAATGCCG